>JANMVB010000309.1:0-1802 GCA_031392305.1 Ferruginibacter sp. | reverse complement strand
ACCCACATATCGTTCCTATGGAACGAGGTTAGGTTAAAAGGTGGGAAAAGATCCCCAGAGGTATGCGGTACAAGGGAGTGACACAACGATGATGCCCATTGATACAATGCTCGTACAATAAAAAGAAAAAATCTAAAGCAATGTTAACCTCACCGCTTCGTTCGCTCCTGCATATCCAGGTTGTCATCAAAAGGGCTTTTTGTAAATGGATATACCAGTTGCTTTACATAACCTTTGGGAAAATTGGCTTCATGCAAACCGGTACCTTCGGGCCATGTTTTGCCGGGCAAATAATAGGTGCCAAATATTTTATCAATAAAAGGAAAGATGGTAGCGAAATTTTTACCGTAATACTTCGGGTCTTCGCAATGGTGCCAGTGATGGTATTGCGGCGTGGCGATAATGTATTTTAAAAAGCCAAAATTGATACGGGTGTTGGCATGTATCAACACTGCATGTATGGCCATGAAAATGATGTAGGTATTAAAAGTAATTTCAGAAAAACCAAATACATACAAGGGGATAAAAGTGATGGAACGGGTAACAAAAATATCTACAAAATGTGTACGGGAGCCGGCCAGCCAATCCATGTTTTTTGTGGAATGATGAACCGAATGAAACCGCCATAAATAATGGTGGCTGTGAAAGAAACGGTGTGCCCAATATTGAAAAAGATCCGTTACTAAAAAGGCAAATAAAAGCTCAATTAAATAAGGCAGCGATTGTACCCAGGTATGCAAGCCCGATAGCCCCATCCATCCAAAGAAAATTGTTGCTGGCTTTTGGGTAATTACGCCAAAAAATTGTACAAACAAATGGCTGATCATAAAATACACGAGGTCAGTTTTCCATTCTTCATGAAACCTTGACTGGTCTTTATTTTTGGGCATAACCATCTCGATCGGTATAAAAATTACGGCCATCAGCAACAGGTCGAGTAGCAGCCAATCGAGGCCAAGGTGCCAGCCGGTTTTATCAACAGAGCGTGCCGCTACATTAAAACCACCAATAATAATGGAAGCGGTACAAATGAGTATGCCAATGAGCGCCCATTTCTTTTGACGGCTCAATATAAAACTCAGCACGGCAAAAAAGAAGGAGGCAATGATGGCAGCAGTTAACAAAATTTTCATTGATTCGCCGGTATAAACCTCCCTGAATTCTGGCGTGGTAAGCCACTCAGGATATTTAAAACAGATAACACCAAAAAAAGAAAGCAGCCCAAGAAAGATGGAACTGTAACCGCTAATACGGCCTTCGCCAAATTTAAATTTTTGAGTGGTAGTTTCAGTCATGATTAATCTTTTAAAAGCATGGTTAAAAAAAAGCAGGATCAGGCATTCATTTCGCTTACGAATATGGCTACGGCCTCGAATAAAAAGTGCTAGTAAATTTCAACATAAGCCGTAAAGAAATCAAGGTTGTTTGAGCCGGGCACAAACTTCAAATCATCTTACTACTTGCGGCGAGTTCCTTGATTTTAGGCTAATGTTGAAATTTACAGCCTTTTTATTCGCAGCCTTGATTTTTTTTGTTTCTTTTTTTTATCAAGAAAAAAAAGAAAATGAAGTCTAATAAAGAGTAATGGTTCTGCGAAATAAATGCCTTCAACAAAAACAAATTAAAAGTATTATTTCATCGCATTATCCGCACTCAGTTTTTTTATTTTCGTTAAAGCTGCCTTTCTAAATTCTACTTCGGAGCCTTCTGCCTGCAATGCAATATTGCCTTTACTAACGGAGCAGTTGTAACCAAAATTTACCATCACGCCATTCACCCATACTTTAATGGAGTCACGGAGG
>JANMVB010000286.1:0-27956 GCA_031392305.1 Ferruginibacter sp. | reverse complement strand
ATTACTACTTAATTCTTAACTGATTGTGAATAAATGTTATACATTTGCAAAAAACAATCAATCATTAACCATTTTTAGAGAAACGAAACTTTTTATTATGCCGCACATTTTTAGAAAACAATTAGTATGTCTAGTACTATTTTTTGCAATTGCCGTTTCGGTTTTTGCACAAGATCCAACTCCAGTAAGTAATTCTACAATTAAGCCTTTTACTGGCAGTAGCCAATTCCGCAAATTTTCAATAGGAATCAATGTTGGAGTATTAAGCCCATCTGTTGTGATTGGAGGATCGAATGATTTTACAAATCCTCAATTAGGTTTAGGATATGGAGCAAATTTAAGGTACCAGTTTAATCATTATTTTGCCTTACAAGCTGATTTTTTACGTGGTAAATTAAAAGGCAACCAGGATGATGAACTAGGCAATGGTCAACTTCCATTAGACAGGCCAATTGCCCGTTTTGAAACCGACCTTGGATGGGCCGGAAGTATTAATGGACAATTTACATTTGGTAACATCAACTGGCTTAGAGAGAAAAATAAATTAGTCCCTTATGTTTCAGTTGGAGCAGGAATAGCTAGTTACAGTCCTAAAATTAAAGAAAGAGCAAGTCCGGGTGATGTACTTGTAGATTATGATGGTAATTCACCAAAAAAAGAATTTTTTGTACCAGTTGGAGTAGGCCTGAAATTTAATGTATCACCCCTCATTAATTTAGATTTGGGATATCGCATGCATTTTGTAGATGGCGACAACTTTGATGGTTATTCATACTGGACAGTTCCTAGCAGCCAAAGCAGTACTGTAAAAAAAGATAAATTTTCTTATGGTTTCTTAGGTTTGGAATTTGCGCTGGGTAATAAATCAAAACCACAGTTACTATTTGACAATCCTGCTGCAAGAACTAACAACAATTTACAAACTCAAATTGATTCTGTTAAGCAAGACTTGTTGGGTGTAAAATCTGATACAGATGGTGATGGAGTTGCAGATATTTTTGATAAAGAACCAAATACCCCGGCAGGATCACCAGTTGATTCTCATGGTGTAACCAAGGATACAGATAATGATGGTGTTCCAGATTGGAAAGATAAACAACTCATAACTCCAACAGAATGTCAGCCAGTTGATGCAGATGGGGTAGGTAAATGCCCTGATCCAGCTTGTTGTACTGCTTTAGATTCATTAATAAGGTCCGGCAAATTGGTAGGCGATTGCCCTGCAGATTATCCAAGTCTTTCAATGAAAGGAACAAGCCTTAGTGCAGATGTAAAAGCAATGCTATCTTCTGTAGCATCTAAACTAAAAGATAATCCAAACTGTTCAATTACAGTTACTGCTTATCCTGGCGCATCGAAAGCACAACAATCTTTAGCAGATAGAAAACTTACTGCTGTTAAAAATTACCTTGTTGAAACATTAGGTGTAAGTGAAGACAGAATAATTACTGATAAAGTAATTGGTGGTGGTGATGCTAATGTGATAGACATAAAATAGCTTTTAAAATAATCTTACTTATAAAGCCCTCCTGGTTAATTCCAGGAGGGCTTTTTATTTAAACTCATTAATAATACTTGGTGAATTGTTTGAGTGGAAATTATCAAATTGCAAGTATTCTACATTATGGGCAAAATTTTCCACTATTAAAGTGCTTAATAATTCTTTTCCATAACCAATTATTTGTACATTAGTTTCTATATTTTTTAAAATGATCTACTTACAAATTTTTAACGCTTAAAATCTACAACAATGATGTTATCACGATTTCTTTCGGTTACTTTAATAACCGCAGTTTTGTTTTTTTTATCCTCCTGTAATGGAAGTGAAGAAACAGCAAATACTGAAAAAACAGCTAGCGACACTACTACCAGCGAAGCACCCGCAGAATCAGTAGTAGCTTCAACTATTGTGACCACGCCCCAGAGTATTTTGTTGGTAAAACACAAGGTCACTAATTTTATAAAATGGAAAGCATCCTATGATGCGCATGACTCTCTCAGGCTGGCAGCGGGTATGCATAATTATGTAATTGGCCGTAGTGTAGCAGATTCCAATTTAGTAATGGTTGCAGTAAAGGCTGACGATATGGCTAAGGCAAAAGCATTTGCCGCAGATCCCTCACTAAAAGCAGCCATGCAGAAAGGAGGCGTATCGGGCAAACCTACCTTTGCATTTTTTACTGCCACCTTCCAGGACACTGTTTCTGTTAGTACCCCTCTCCGGTCGTTAACTACTTTCCCAGTTAAAGATTGGGATTCTTGGCAAAAAGCCTTTAATGAGGGCAGGCAGGAAAGATTAGACAACGGCATAAAAGACAGGGTTTATGGCCATGATGCAGACAATAATAATAAAGTAATGCTGGTAACCGCATTAATAGATACAGCTAAAGCATTTACTTACTGGAAATCGGATATGCTCAAAAAAAGAAGGGCTGCATCAGGAGCTATCGGAGAGCCAGACAGGTTTGTATTTAATATAGTGCAACGATATTAATTTGTTTATTTAAAATTTATAAAAGATGAAGCATTGACTTCATCTTTTTTTATTTTTAGTTATCCATAAACAGGAAAAAAGGTTGTACAAAAAGTTGCAATTTTTTTGGACAAACATTCTGGTTTCATGGCAGCATCGTTGTGTCACTTGCCGACAGCATTTGTCGGCATCCCGATGTTACACTTGAATCGGGACTTGTACCGCATACCATTGTGGATCTTTAATTACGTTGTAAAAAGGCTGCATGCATCTACCTAAAATACACTGCCAAAAAACATGCGACGACAGCCTAATAAATGCAATAGTATCTGGTTGTATAAACCAGGAAAAACGTTTGCATAATAAACTATTAAAAGCTTTACCTAAGTTTGAGCACTAAAAATTTAATATACTTTTTATGACCCAATTTATTAACCGTAGAAATTTTTTAAGAGAAGCTGCATTAACAAGTGCAGGCTTTGTTTTTTTGCCACAGGCTATAAAGGCTTTTAATACACAAAAGAAAGATAAGGTACGCCTTGGATTAATTGCAGTAGGTTATCGGGGACAGGTACATCTTGAAGAAATGCTAAAACGAAGTGATGTGGAAGTATTGGCAATGGCTGATCCTGATAAAAAAATGATGGCCATGGCACAGGCATTGGTTAAGCAATATGGCAAGCAGGTGCCGGTGGAATATACCAATGGTAAACTTGATTATCAAAACCTGCTGAAGAGGGATGATATTGATGCAGTGATTGTATCCTCGCCATGGGAGTGGCATTTGCCACAAGGCATTGATGCTATGAATGCCGGAAAAATTGTAGGAATGGAAGTGGGTGGAGCCGTTAAACTACAGGATTGCTGGGATTTTGTGAACACTCATGAAAAAACAAAAGTGCCCATTATGGCTCTGGAGAATGTTTGCTATCGCCGGGATATAATGGCGGTACATAATATGGTGAAAAAAGGTATGTTTGGCGAAGTATTGCATTTGCAGGGTGGATACCAACATGATTTGCGGGGTGTATTATTTAATGATGGGATAACTGCATATAATAGCGGTGCAGAGTTTGGAGATAAAGGTATGAGTGAGGCTAAATGGCGGACACAGCATTATGTTGATCGCAATGGAGAAAATTATCCTACACATAGCCTTGGTCCGGTTGCTACTATGATTGATCTGCAGCGGGGAAACCGCTTAACTACATTATCATCAATTGCAACAAAAGCCCGGGGGCTCAACCGGTATATAAAAAACCATCCCAAGGGTGGCCCCGATCATCCGAATGCGAAAATAAAATTTATGCAGGGTGATATTGTAACCACACAATTACAAACGGCAAACGGCGAAACGATTATTTTAACCTTAGACACCTGCTCGCCTAGACCCTATAATTTAGGTTTTCGTGTACAGGGTACTGAAGGAATCTGGCAGGATCATCATGCAGGCGAATTCGATAAGGGGATGATACATCTTGAAAGCCGTAGTAAAAATCATACCTGGGATAACCCGGAAAAATTAATGCAGGAAATGGATCATCCGCTTTGGAAAAAGTATGAAAAAAATGCTGCCAACTCAGGGCATGGCGGGATGGATTTTTTTGTTGACAATGCTTTCATTGAATGTATTAAAAGTAATACAGCTTTCCCACTGGATGTGTATGACCTGGCTACCTGGTACGCCATTACACCACTCAGCGAAAAATCGATTACTGAAGGTGGGGCTTTACAAAAGATACCCGATTTTACAAGGGGTAAGTGGAAAACACGTAGCCCTGTTTTTGGCGTATTAAATGACTATTAATGAATTGTTGGGTATGCAGATTTTTATAGTGAGCAAGGGTAAAACGGTGAATTTAATTTTTCCATTAATTGTATAGTCAATCTGTAATTTCAGAACTCCTGACTTATCGTATACTAAATCCATGCTTTTTATTTTTTTTGTCCAGGCAACTGAGCCCTGAATAAACATCGTTGCGTCGCCCTCTTGTACTTTCGAATATATGGCAGTGCTTTCAATTTGCGTTCTTAGCCTCTTCAGGAGTTGGGGTCTTTAATTTATAAGGAATAGGTAAGGAGTTCTAAATTTATATAACACAATTAAAGATCCCCAATGGTATGCAGTAAAAGGGAGTGACACAACAATGTTGCCCATGGCTGCTTCTTCGTTCGGACAACAAAACTCTAACTCACTTTTTAAGACTTGTTCCTTATAGATAACCTGGAGATTTCATCAGCATTTCATTAATATCAATTTGCTACCTGGTCAATGGCATTTTATTAGTGGATTCATTTAGCATTGTTTTAATTTTTGCAATATCATTTAATATGGTTTCACTTAGGTTTTTGAAAATACCTGCGTCTTCCAAATCTCTAAAATCGTCCAGGAAACCACGCTTAAAACTATTTCTTTTGTCACCGTACATTTTATCCTTGTACTCCCTGTAGATTGGTTCAGCAGTTTTATACTTACCTGTAAGTAAGTAACCCAATGCCAGGTTTGTGTACAACCAATCGTTTTCAGGAAACTTTCCAATTTGCTCAAGCCCTTTGTCAGAAGATTCAATGGCACCTTCAAAATCTTCAACAAAAAACTGGTTAAAAGCTAAACTGCCATAAGTTGTTGATAATTCTTTTGCATAAACTTCACTGGCGGGGCAAAGTGTTACCTGTTCGTTAATCAACGAAATATTTTCTTTGAGCCGCTTTACTTTTAATGCCCGGTATGTTCTTACGGTATCGGCAGGGCGTCGTTTTGCATCAAGTTTATCATTAACCCTGTCCACCGTATTTAATTCCCCATTTATTTCAAGCAAACGGCTTAAATAATATACTCGGTTTTCAGATGGAGATTTTTCGAGCAATTTTTGATATACTTTTTTTGCATAATCAATCTTCTCATTTTTATAATAATATTCGGCGGCAGTATTTAATTCAGTTGAATTGGATGCAGCAATTACATCCGAAAAACTTATACTGCCTTCTTCCAGCTTTTCTTTAAATGATGGAAGGGGCATTACTGCCGATATAGCACTATCCGGATTATCAAAATCACGATGTAAGGGCCAAATGCTTACTGTACCTGCATCATTAATAGCGATTACCGTTGTGTCATCATAAAAAGATGCTTTGGATCTGTTTTTACTATTGCCAATTTCTTTTATCCTGAAATCGGTTTCAGTATTACTATATTTCTTAAATAATGAGTCACCCTTTTTATTTTCTAACAGAAAAAAACGGTCATTTTTTTGGCCTATCAGTATCTTCTTCCAGTCTCTTGAAATAGCTACAGATTTTATTTTATCCTGTTCTACTGATGATTGTAGAAATGGATTGCTCTTTATATCTATTTCCTGGTAATTAGCTCTTTTTGTGAGCAAAGAATCCCTTATAGATATTTTATCTTCTGCTAAAGTAATTACTGATTTACTGTCTGGCGTAAATGATGCAGCGAGAACAACTTCATTGTTCCAATCAGATATACCGGTTACTTTATTTTTTTTATTTATTACCCTTGCTTTTCCTTCTATATTGAGCAACAGGTTTTGACTGTTAGGCGAAAAGGATAAACTCTCGTTCCCAATAATTTTATTTCGATAATTTCCTATGGTATCAATTTTTGTAATACTATTTGATAAATGGATATTTTTCAATAAAATATTTCCATCCTTATCTACCAGTAATGCCTGTTGCCCGTCTGGTGACAGTTGAGAATTTACATAATTTGGAAGGCTGGGCAAAAATGAAATATTATTAAGTTTTCCATCAGGTTTTAATTCAACCTTGATAGAATCAATGAGAGCAACCACCAGGTTGTTGTCAGTATAATTTAGTTCAGCTATATCTTTTATTAATATTGCCTGACTGTCCAAAGCACAATAAAACCGGTTAAAGTTTTTATCAAAACTATTTTCATTGATTATAAGTTTGCCATTTTCATTTCTTCCGGTTACTACCTGGTTGTCGTTATTAAATGCAAAACCCATACTCGTATTTGATATTGAGAGGTTTGCTGTTTTCAAATCAATAAAGTTTGAAATCTCAATTTCACTACTTGAAAAAATGTTATCATTAACTATACTTAGCAATATATTTTTTAAAATGGGTGGTGGGTTAGTTTTTAATATCTGCCGGGCAATCTCCAGGTTGGCTCCCGGATCTTCTGTAACATAGTCTTTTGCCTGCACTGCTTTATTTATTAGTCTCAATAAGTCCAGGTCAATATGTTTATCCAATTCAATTTGTTTATTATCAAATGAAGGTGCTTTAAAAAGAGAATCAATAATTTCTTCTTTAGTGGCCTGGTCTAAAGAATTGCTAAAGTAAAATTCTTCATTTTTCAATACATTTTTTACAAGCTGTTTTTCAAAATCATCTTTCTTTTGCATTGCTTCAACTGTTTCTATTATTGCTTGTTTTTTTTGTAAGTCAGCTTTAGCTGCATACTGTTGTAGCAACTTGCTTTGTACCGCTAACGAATCCGATTTTTCCCTTGCACTTTCCGTTAGCTTTTCGGCTTTTTTTTGCTCTTCTATTGCAATAACTTCATTTCTTTTTGCTTGCTCAGCATATTTATTTGCACGGATAGTTTCGCCTTTTGCAAGTAATGCACTTTCCTTTGCATTAGCTTCCTGTTTTTTTGCATTAATACCAGATGCAATAGCTATTGTTCCAAACACAAAAAAAATAGCTGCAGCCAAACCAAAAATCCTGTTTCTCTTTTTGTTGGACTGTTCCTTTTGTTCTCTCTCAATATTCTCAAGCAATTCCTTTTTTTCTTCTGCTCTTAACTTTTCGTTGAACAATGAACTTTCATTTAAAAAATGCAGGTTTTTTTGATAAAGCTGTTTGTGTAATTCAATGTCGGTATTTTTTGCGGGCAACTTGTGATACCTGCTTGCCCAGGTAGCATTGTTTGCATAATTGCTCTTCCAGTCCAACAGTTCTCTTAATAGTATTCCCCTTAACCATTCTTCATTATCATGTTCATGCAACTCTCTCCGCTCGTTAAGCTGCTTATACAGGTTACCCATTTTCATTTCTTCAGTAATCCATTCTGTAAGCCTTGTCCAGTTACGCATGAGGCTTTCATGAGAAATATCAATGATAAGATTTGCATAGAGCTCTGTATTTATGGGCGGCATTATAAATGAAGTATCACTATCCCTGAAATGATTTACAACTTCATCTACTTCATCTTCACTTACATTTAATGAAGATGCAATGGCATATACATTTTTAAGGGCTGTCGGCCTTCTACCACCCTTTTGATCGTTGCTTACATCTGTTAGTGCCTGAAAAATTATTTTTGCAACCTGTTGCTTTTTCGAATAATGTTTTTCAGTAGAATTTTGGTCACCTAGTTCTTTAAATTTTGCCTCTGCATGTTTTGCAAGGGCACTCTCCATTCCCCCGGTTTTTTTATAGTGATCATAAGTGATTTCGGATCCGCCCCCCTCCTTTAATGCTTCATTATAAGTCCGCATCAGGGCATGTTGCAGAATGGGTAACTGGTCTAAATTTTCTTTTAATTTACTTTCCTCTATTTCATTTACCAGCAACTCAACCAGGTTAGGTGCTATTTTTTTACCTGCCAAAGCCGCAGGGTTTTCAATTACTTCTTTCAGCTCATTTCTTGTAAGTTGCGGTACCAGGTATTGGCCTTCATTAATGGCCTCTGGAAGCCCCCTGTATTTTACACAATCCCCTAAAAACTCAGAGCGCATGGTGATAATTACATACACTGCATTGCCAGGATCAAGTGATGCTTTTAAAAGCAGGTTTACAAACTGGTTCTCTATATTTTCTTTATCAAGGTCTTTTCTTTCAAACCTGAAAAGCTCTTCAAACTGATCGATGATGATCAGCAAATTGGTTGGCACCTTTTCGGTATTTTCTGTATCCAATAGTTCCTTTGCATCCAGCAAACCATATATTGAATTGCTTAGCAATGGCTCGAATTTTTTAAAATTGTTATAGAGTTCCTGTGGTTCGTTAACCGGGGTTTTAATACTTGCCAAAGCAATAGCAAGGTTTTCTACCGGATCTTTACCCGGCCTGCATATTGCGATGTTCCATTTGCTGCCTGCACCATGTAAATAACCACCAAATAATTGTGGTAGTAAACCAGCACGTACCAATGATGACTTTCCAGTACCGGAGCTACCAATTACGGCCAGAAAACGGTTTTTCTTTAAACGTTTGATGAGTTCTTCTGCCTGTCCTAACCTTCCATTAAATAATTGAAATTCGGATGTTTTAAATGGCCTTAATCCCGGGTAAGGGCGCTTTACAATTTCCTCTGTTGAAAGCATTGAAATTTTGTTGCCATTATCCTGCAGGTCAAGATAAAATTCATCTAACTGAAAGGGGAAATCGTCTGCTACATTGCTATAAGGTGCTTTCATATTCAATATTTTAACTTGTCGAGAAAATTTTGTACTCCATCTTCAAATTCGTTATTACCTGATATGGTAATAAACTCGTTAATACTTACATCCCGTTTAATTTTTAAATTAATTTCCGGCTCATCAATACAGATTGCCTTTGGCCTTTTTGCTGATGAACCAATTAAAATGGATTGGTGCATAAGCACCCACTCCGGATCGGATGCGCCATAAAATATTAAGGCCCCATCGCACTTATCAAGCTCTTCTCTTTCAGTTGACAATGTTCCATTGGGCATATTGGGAAATACTGATATTTTTTTATTTTCCTCTATTCTTGTTTTAAGTTTTATCCTTAAATCGCTGTTGTGGTCCTTTTTAAAATCATAAAACATTATTACCTTTTTATTGGGTGAAAAATCCTTTTTCAATTCGTTAATTTTTTTCTCCTTTTCGCTATCAAGGCTTTTTATCAAATCGAACATACATTCATAATCATTCCCCGTAAATAGTGGGTCCATGCTTATCTCCTTATCCAGTTTAGGTTTTAGGTCGGCACTCAATAACCACACAATACGTTTGTGAAAAATACTATTAACGTGTTCGCTTTTCGACAAATCATATTGCAATTTGTTAACCTGCTTTTCAGAGGTATTATCTGTGGGTACAAGATCGGTTTCAGAGGTTATAATATGAATGGAATAAAGCGCACTCGTTATATACGCTTTACATGCAGTTACAATTTCGTCAGGTGATTTTGTAATTAATTCTTCAGTATTTTTTATTGAGGGCACTATTTCATAAGGCCAGCTTTCATACTTAATTTTACCATCAACCTGTATAATAAAAGCCTTCCTTTTTTTTCTTCCCTCTTCTGAATCGGGTACAGATAAAAATATTTCTTTTTTATTGCGCAGGTCTTCAATTGCTTTTGCATTATCGCTTTTAGCATCGTTCTTACTAATTGAATTTCTGATGTTTTCATCCGTTAGCAGCTCTTCCGCCACTTCAATAATTTCTTTATAGATTTCTGTGTAAAGTGAATCTACCTGCTCTCCCATATTTGCCAAAAATTTCATTCCCTTGGGCAAGCCTTGCAGCTTGGTAATTTGCGGATGGATATTTAGTATGCACTCTTTTACAAAAATGGGAATTACACGACATTGATTTAGCTCGTGCTTTTTTAATGCTGATTTTAATTCAATCTCGTTAATATATTTTGAATTTAAAAAATCCTGGCTGATAAGCAGCAGGATAATATGAGCCTCATTAAGTTTTCGCTTTATTTCTTCATCCCATTCTTCACCGGGCTGTATGTCTTCATCATCCCAAATATTTAAATTGGGGCAGTTGGTACAATTTATAAATTGTTTTAACCGCCTGAAATACGTTTCATCATCATGGGAGTAGGAAATAAACAGGTTAATCTTAGACATCTTTTTAAATATTAATTTTAAAAAAAAGGGTAGTTGATTTAATGCTCAATTTAATTTACCTCTAATATAAAAAATAAGCGGGCAACATGCAAGCTATAAGGGTGCTAATGCGTAAATGGTAAACATCCTGTTCAACCTGATGAAAATTGGGGAAATTATTTAAATATATAATAGCGCTTAATGTGAGGGAGCTTAATAATGGTATGCGGCAGGAAATGATCCTCATAGGTATAACGTACAAGGGAGTGACACAACGATGATGACCTATGCTTCAAAGCCGGTACAATAAAAATTATCATTCAAGAAAAGATAAACCGGTAAAAGGTAAAAAAAGGTGAGTTGCTTTTTTTGTCCGAACGAAGCAGTAGCCATGGGCAACATCCTTGCATCGCCCTCTTGTACTGAATACCTTTGGGGATCATTAATTGCGTTATAAATAATACATTTTTTACCCCTTTTGAAACATCCCGATTATTTCGGGAAGGGGATAGTTGCATCACTGCTTTACAACTTGCAAAATTTAGTAAACAGTTGAACATTATGCAATAAGTGCAACAAAAAAAATTAAATTTAGTATGGGAAATTTAAAGCGTAAAGTGATAATGAATATACGCCTATAAATAATGCTAATTAAAATCATTTCTATAATTTGTAATTACATTTACACATGCAGTCAGCCGCACAAAATAGTATTAATGAAGCCTTTCGTTTTGAAGCACTTTTTAATCATGCTTCAATGGGTATTGTGATGGTTGATAACCACGGGCTTATTCATTCGGTAAACCCTTTTGCATTAAAACTTTTTGGCTATACAATTGAAGAATTAATTGAACGTCCAATTGAAGCACTTATCCCTCAACGGTATCATCATCATCATGTAGGCAAGCGGGAAGGGTTTACGCATCATCCAAAAAGCCGGCCCATGGGTGTTGGCATGGATTTATTTGCAGTAAAAAAAGATGGCACCGAATTTCCGGTGGAGGTAAGCCTGGGCAATTATCAAAAAAATAATGTAACAAACGTAATTGCATTTATAAGCGATATATCTGTACGCAAAAAAGCAGAGGCCAGCATTGTAAAACTAAATGATGAGCTGGAAGCCACCGTGCAGCTGCGTACCAAAGAACTTACAGATGCAATGCTGCAATTACAATTATCGAAAGAGGAACTTTCTAAATCACTCGATATAGAAAAGGAACTGGGCGAATTAAAATCGAGGTTTGTTTCGATGGCTTCGCATGAATTTCGTACACCGCTCAGCACAATACTTTCGTCTGCCTACCTGATTGAAAAATACACTACCGCTGATGAACAGCCTAAAAGAGAAAAACACCTGCAGCGGATTTATTCTTCGGTGAATATGCTTACCGATATTTTAAATGATTTTTTAAGCGTAGGAAAAATTGAGGAAGGAAAAATACAGGTAAGGCCCACGCAATTAAATATACCAGAAGTAATAAATTCGATAACAGGCGATATCCAAAATAACCTACAGGCCGGGCAGCAAATTGTATATAATCATCACGGAGAAGAGGAAGCTTTACTGGATGCTTCGCTGCTAAAACATATTGTGATGAACCTGGTATCAAATGCCAGTAAATTTTCCTCTGTAAAATGTCTTATTGAAATAGCTACGATACACCAAAATGGCCTGTTAACCTTTTCTGTAAAAGACAATGGCATGGGTATTTCAACAGAAGATCAGAAACATTTGATGGAGCGATTTTTCAGGGGCGCCAATGCTGGAAATATCCAGGGCACGGGGCTTGGCCTGCATATAGTTTCAAAATATGCAGAGCTGATGAATGGCACGGTAGAATGTAAAAGTGAACTGGAAAAGGGCACAGAATTTATAATAACCTTTATTACCAAAAACGATTGATATGAAAACAATTTTGTTAATAGAAGACAATGATGACATAAGGGCAAATACTGCTGAAATACTTGAATTATCTAACTATAAAGTGATAACGGCAGAGAATGGAAAAGTAGGCATAGAAAAGGCAATTACCCATTTGCCTGATTTAATTATATGCGATATTATGATGCCTGCACTGGATGGTTATGGTGTATTGCATGCAGTACAAAAAAACGATGGCACAAAAAACACCCCTTTCATTTTTTTAACTGCGAAAACTGAACGAAACGATTTTAGAAAAGGCATGGAGCTTGGTGCTGATGACTACATTACCAAACCTTTTAGCGGCACTGAATTACTAACAGCAGTGGACAGCCGCCTTAAAAAAATTGATTTACTTAAGAAGGAATTAATACCTGGTATTGAAGGGCTGCACCATTTATTACAGGCCACATCAAATGCCCCCGGGGTATTGCAAACACTTACACAAGACCGTAATGTTAATTGCTATAAGAAAAAACAAATCGTTTATTCAGAAGGCAATCACCCCACCCGCTTATTTTATGTTTTGAAAGGTAAAATAAAAGCCTTTAAAAGAAACGATGATGGCAAACAACTTGTAACTGAACTGTACAGCCCCGGTGATTTTTTAGGATATATTGCCTTGCTAGAAGGAACAATATATAATGACACCGCAGAGGCAATGGATGATACTGAACTGGCTTTAATCCCAAAAGAAGATTTTGAAGAATTGTTAAACAATAATAAAGAAGTTGCTCAAAAATTTATTCGCCTGCTTGCAAAAAATGTTACTGAAAAAGAAACGCAGTTATTGGGGCTTGCTTATAATTCGCTGCGCAAAAAAGTAGCAGATGCTTTATTACTGTTACAGAAAAAATACCAGCAAACCAGTGAAGATAAATTTGTAATAAACATCAGCCGGGAAAATCTTGCAACCATCGCCGGCACTGCCACCGAGTCGCTCATTCGCACCCTCAGCGACTTTCGTAGCGAAAAACTGGTTGATATAAAAGATGGAAATATTTCCATTCTCAATCAAAAGAAGCTGGAACAGTTACTTAATTGAATATTATTCCAGGGCATTCATTACCTGCCCCACCATTATATATTTTTCGACAGGTAATGGTTATATTCTAATTTCAATTTACTGAAATGCCTTTCTACATTTCTTATATTATTTCGAAGCATGTTTAATTTCCTATCAATTTCTTTTATTACTTTTTCGTCGTAAAATAATACGCTGCCCAACAGCTTATCCAAATCTGCTACATCATTCCGTATTAAACCAATCAGTACATCTTCTTTTATAAATCTACCCTGGTAGTTTTCAAGGCCCTCCAATAAATTTTTACTAAAACTATTTTTAAGTATTTCCGAAATCCGGTTTTTCAGGTGTACGTTTTCCTCTACCATAAAACCAATCAACCGCTTCCATGTATCAATCTCATACTTTAATTGTATTAATTTCAACGGAGGAATATTAACTGGTTTTAAATACATATCGTTTATCAAAATATTTTGCACAGTACATTTTTAAATACAGCTATTTACTTTTTGTTGATCTTGATTGCATTCCTGATTATTGCTTTTCAAACCTACCGGTAATCTTTTTAATGTGAATGCGGTACATCACTTGTTTAACCCGGGTATTGTCTTCTACCGTGCCAACTTCTGCATGGCCGTAAGTATGTAACGTGCTGCTTGTCATTAATGAAAATACCCGTCCAAAAAGTACGTCCCTCGCATATGCTGCATCTTCATTTTTTAGTTCTTCAAAATTTCCATACACTATTACACTTTGCCAGTTTTGCATGTCAGTCATCTTATCTACTTCAAAACATACTGCCGGATTTTTACGCAGCATCTGCAACTTCAAACCTTCATTCGTTTGTCCGTAAATATATACACCATCATACGTGTATGTTACCGGTACAATGTAGGGTTGTATGCCATCGGTGCTAGCCAACCTACCCAATACCTGGCTGCTGAGTACGTTGTTTATTTGTACTTCACTTAATTCTCCTACCATAGCTTTTAAAATTAATTGCTTAAAAATATTGTTGATGCTATCCTATTACTCCTGGTTAGTAAACAATCGAATTTGAAATTTCCTCTTTTGTTGCAGCTTGCTGAAAATACTCCTGCTGATTTTGCAATCCCAGCGACTTTGCAACTTCGGCAGCCGTAGAAAAAGACTTTATCTTAAATTCTTTTGCCAACATCCCACACGACGTTTTACAACCATCCTTTTGTTCAAACTCATTGCATTTCTGTAACCTTTGTTCTATCTCTTTAATAAATAAATGTATTGTACTGTTATCATCAGTAACAAGGTTACTATGCGGATCAATTATCAAATCAACCTGTTGCAAATTTGTATGCAAAAAATCCAGGTATTTTTGCAATACAGTTTTTACGCTCATGCACCCATAATTGATTGTTGATTTTGGCAACAGGTGCTTTAGTATAGCAACATCCTCATTACTTTCCTTGTTATCATTTTTTGGGTTAAGGCCCGTTGATTCATGTGGCATATTCATTCAGTTTTTATACCCACAAAAATATCCACAAGTATATTCGGTAATTATGACAGCAGTTATAATACAGAATGATTGTGATCATTTAGCTGGCAGGTATATCAATCAAAAAACGCAGGTAAAGTTCCACATAGGTATGACGTACCAGTGAGTGACACAACGATGTTCCTCATTGCTGCAACCGTACGGACAAAAAAAACTTACTTCTAAAAACTAATGGCTGTTTATACCTGAGAGAAGTGGGGAATAAAAATCAAAAAATTAAGCCCGCAGGAGATGAAGGCTATACTGATAAAAATATATTTTAGGGCAAGGGAATTTGCAGAAAATTATTATGGCAAATAAATTCCGGGAGGATATAAAAAACATGATCATAACATTTCGCATTGGCCTGCAATGGCTATACCCGAAATGCTATGATCAAACTATAAAATATTATTCGATAACAATTACGCTGTTGATGCCACCAAACTCATTTGGCTGCTCGCTATCAGCTTCTGGTTCATTTACCCACAAGGTTTCGTTTACCCTGTATTTAAACTGGTGTTGCGTACCCTTTGGCAAAGAAACGTCGCAGGTAAAACTGCCGTCTTTTTTCTTGCTCATCACTATTGAATTTTCCCAATCGCTATTTAAGCCCAAAATTTCAATTGTTTCTGCATTTTCTGCATTTACAGTAAATTTTACTTTGCAATAATCTTTTGTCTTAAAGTATGTTTTTTGTACCATTTTTTGATGTTTTTTATTAATTAACTTCAACGCTTGATACAGGTTCCTGAAAAAGGTAACCCTGATATAAATATTTTGTTATTCACATATTTGTATAATAACAATTTCTTTACACACATATTAAATTGCTAAGAGGTAAAAGTGAAAAAGGTTTTTTGTCCGGGCCTGAGAAGCAATGTGGCACATCCTTGCGTCGCCCTCTTGTACTGAATACCTATGTGGAACTTTACCTGCGTTTTTACCTAACAAAACAAAATACACTGATTAACTCAGCCGCCGTATCTGTCATAATTTCTTCTTCAACACAATAAATTGCAGGGGTTGCAACGGTTTGCCAAACGCAGGATTCACAGGAAATGGTTTTGTTTCGCCGGTAGATTGGTAGCCATGCCTCATGTACCAGGCAATTAATTCTTTCCGTTTTTCAATTACAGTCATCACTACTGCATCACATTCCATTTGCGTGGCATAAACCTCACCTGCCTGTAATAATTTTTTGCCAATGCCCATTGCCTGTATTTCCGGCGATACGGTAAGCATGCCCAGGTACATGCTATCATTTTCTTTTTGGAGGAGTACACAGCCAATAATGCGGCTTTGTTCATCCTTACATACAAGTATTGTTGACCCGCTTTTTTCAACCAATGATTGTATGGATGCAACATCTGTACGTGTACCATCAAGCAGGTCAGCTTCTGTTGTCCATCCTTTTTTAGAAGATTCACCTCTATAGGCACTGTTTACCAGCGTAACCAGTTCAGTAATATCTTTTTTATCCAGTGTTGAAATGTTTAAAATACCAATCATAAGCTGAAGAAGATTTTGTTAATGTTTGTAATTAATCACTACAAAAAAAATGTCTGCATTTTACTATTCAATTTTTTAGCAGCGAATAAATTTCTGTATCCCGGAATTTTCCCTTGTAAAAGAAATTTTCTTGAAAATATGCTTCTTTTACAAAACCTGCAGAAAGCAGTATCTGAGAAGACGCCTCATTTTGTGGGTTAATATGCGCCTCAATACTGTGCATTTGAATTGATTTAAACCCAACTTCAATAATTGCCATGATGGCTTCTTTCATAATACCTTTTTTCCAATAGTCGGGGCTTAGCATATAGCCTATTTCTGCACGGTAATGTTCTTTTATAATTCGCCAATAACCAATTGAACCAATCAATATATGTGGAGACTTCTTTAATGCAATACCCCAGGTAATACCTTCATTTGTATCCAGTGAAGTATTGATGCGGTTAATATAAGTTTCTGCGTCAGCAATATTACAAGCCATTTCCCTATCGATGTACTGCATCACCCGCTCATCGCTCCGCAGTTTTAAAACTGCGGGTGCATCATCATTTGTCATTTTTCGCAATAAAAGCCTTTCTGTATTTATTTCAGGAAAAGGCGTGAAGTTGGTTTCCAGCATTTTTAATTTTTAATGAGGGTAAATTAAACATTTTTTTTGCACCGGAATAATCTGTAACAATCATCATCAAACTTTTACGAATGTATAAAAAATCACAAAAAAATATCTCAGCATTTACTTAGCAAACGAAGAATGAGTGGAAAAGAGAACACTCATAGCCGCCCCTACTCATCGCTATATAATGTTTTAAAAATTAGAATACATTTAATTATAAACGTGAGAAAAGCTCCCCACATGTATTCAGTACAAGAGTGCGACGCAACGATGTTCCACATAGCTACAACTGTTCGGACAAAAAAAATATAGCCGATAAAAAAAATGACACCTTAAAAAGATGTCATTTCAATTGTATGATTTCAGCTAAGCTTTCCTGTAGCTATTCTAACCCAAACGGTTCTATCCGGGTATCAGAATACGGGCCCTCAAAATCTTTTTTATCAGCAATATTCGATTTATTAAATCCTTCTTCGGTTATTCGGTACGAATAAATATTGTCTTCATCATCTACTGAAACAAAACCAAAATCTTCATCAAAATCTGCAGCATCCACATTTAATTTTTGTGCTAATAAATCAGCATTGATCGGCTTGCCGCGGTCCCATTTTATCGTCATCAATAAATAGTTTTTCATGTGCGTATTTTTAGATAGCTAAGTTACTAAAATTAAAGGAGCAGGCGTGCCGAATGCCGTGCCGGTGTACACCTACCCCTTTATAATTTACTTTTAATCGTGGCAGTTACAACCGCCTGTTTTTTCTGTGGTAGAGGTTGCAGTTTCTTCACCTTCTGCAGTGGCAGTGCCCTCGCTAAAAAAAGCATCCAGTGCTTCTAAAATATCTGCATCATCTGCTTCATCTTCTGTGGCGGTGGCTGCATCTGCACCCAACGGAAGTTTAAATTTATCCGGGTTAATCCTTCTACAAAGGTGCGGATACTGTTTGCAAAAAGCCAGGAACCTGATCTTATCCCGCTTGATTAAATCGCAGATATGCGGATATCTTTCACAAATGTGAATGAACACCAACGGAAACAATTTCTTTACAATTTTGCAGCCATTGATTACGCCATATCCATACAAATAATCATAACCCGAAGCACCCAAATCATTGGCGGTTGACCTCAACAAATTTCTGATAGATGCCGGAGAAGTAATTGCTGAACCGGCGATAAATGGCCGCTTGCTACGGATAGCACCTACTACACCTGCCACTACCGGACAAGCCGCAGAAGTACCGCCATCAGCGCTATACACGCCACTGCCTGCAAAATGCGTGTAGCCGGTAATGTCTGGTTTTTTGCGGCTAAGGTTGCCGGGGCCGGAGTTGGAATATCCCACCCTGTCGAGGTTGGTAGCCACACCTGTTACACAGGTTACATAGCGGGAAGAATTGGCCCCGTAAATGCCTGCATTGGTTACATTCTGGCACCTTCCATCGGGGCACTCAGGGCCGCAGTTGCCGGCAGCAAAAATAATATCGGCACCCTTCAATGCTAATTTTTTAGTGATGAGATTGAAAGGGTGATTGGGGTTGTGGCTAAAATTTCCAGGATTGCCTACGGGAAAATCCCAGCTTGGATGAAACATACCCCAACTGTTATTTACCACCAGCGAACCATTTTCACCGGGCCTGCGCCTGCGACCGATATAATTTATTAAATGCTCGTAAGCCTTTACAGCATCCGATAAAAAGCCCGACATAATAGTAGGCCCCGTTGCATTTGTACTTAGCAATGCAATATCCAGCAAAGTACATTTTGGCGCTGCAATACACACATCAAAAGCACACATGGTACCATGACCCACCGGCGCACTACCAGGTACAACTGCAGAGCTTGAAGGCTTCCAGCTCCACCCTGCATTAAAGTTGGGCGTTTTGCCGTGAGCATTTAAATAAGCCATGTTAACGCCGGTATCCACAATGGCAATGGTAACGCCGCTGCCATCCATCCCTTTGCTCTTCATTTTAGGCACACAAAGCAGTCGCTCCACATCAAGGTGCGTACCTACCGGACCGGTGCCGGGACATACAAGTTGCGGCTCAATGGCCACGTCTGCAAACACGCCAACCACTTCTTCCTTCGCCAGCATTTCTTCCTGAAACTGAATGATATTTTCTTCATCCACTTCGCCACGAACAATGTAAGTTGAGTCTGCCGCATCGCCTTCGTCATCTGAAAAAACTTCAAAAGCCGCCGCTGCATTTTTATTTCCTTTTGCTACATTTTCATCCTCATCAATGGCAGGAATATTAACTACACCAAAAGATGTATCCATTGTAAACAAAGGGTTTGCAGGCACGGCTGCCACTACTTTATTTATGTTTTTTGCCGCTGCCTCCGGGGAAGCAGAAAAATTGTGCAGCGCTTTGGTTTCTTTCAACTGCACAATTACTTTTATTTTGTTACTCATGATAATTGGTTTTTTGTTTTTAAAATTTGGAGGATTTTTTAGTGGCCCTGTAACAAGCCACATAAAATATTTTACCGGTTACACCGGCGGGCAAGTGTATCATCACGGAGGAGAATGAATATTCGTACTCATATTTTCTTTGGTGGGATTATTCGTTAAATTCTATGGTGCAAAAAGCAATGCGATTATTGGTCGGGTAAAAATTGGCGGAAGGAAACAGAGATGCAGAGTTTTTTTTGTGGACAGGGGGTATTTCAATTAAGATCTGAAATTCTTATCAGATTATCAAGCAATTTTTTTTGTCCGGGCTGTTGAGCTTTGGGGAGCTGCATTGGCGTCGCACTCTTGTACTGAATATCTATGGGGGGCTTTAACTAAGTTGTATTTAGCGAAATATTGTATTTATGTATTTGCTTATGCCTGAAATAAACTATTTAATTCCGGAATAAAATAAATAAAAGCTATACTGTTATAAGGTTGCCAATCTGAAAGAGTTGGCAACCTTATGAAAGACAAATCGTAAATGGTAGTACTCCCGCAGTAAAAACAATTTGCAAGTGCCAAAGATTTTTTACAATTTTAAACGTACTTTTTTTCCCGTTTTAACAGCCAAAAATATTGCATCAATAATTTTCAGGTCCTTCAATCCTTCTTCGCCATCAACGGGTACGATGGGTTGGGTGCCCTTCAAAATAATTCCCGCCATTTCATCCATTTGTACTGTTTGGTGCGTTACATGCGGATGATTTAATTCGCCCAAATTAGTGCGGCCTTTGATAGGGCCATAACCCGTGGAGGGTTGTAACTCGGCAAACCCTTTTTCGGCATTTAAAAAAAAGCGGTCGAGGTTATTCATACTATAGGTTGATAAACAGGAGGCCACCGCTCCGCCAGGAAATCCCATTTGAAACTGAATGGTTTCGTCAACGCCTTCCTTAAATTTTATTGGGTCATTTTTTGTTTCCTGGGCTGTTACCCAAATTGGCTCTTCTCCAATCATGTAACGTGAACCGTTAATTGCATAAATACCAATGTCCATCATTGCACCTCCACCAGCCAGCTTTCTATTTAATCTCCATTGGGCAGGGTCACCAATTTTAAAGCCGCATAAACCCTGGAAAAACAGTGGCTTGCCCAACTCACCCTCTTTTCTCATCCGGATAATTTCCAATGTCTTTGGCTCAAAATGCATCCTGTAACCCACCAGCAATTTAACATTCGCTTTCTTACAGGCATCAATCATTTCCTGCCCTTCTTTGGCATTAATAGCCATTGGCTTTTCGCAAATAACATGCTTGCCTGCCCGGGCCACCCTTATAGCCTGATCTTTATGCAGGCCATTCGGTGTAATTATATAAATGGCATCAATGTCGGGATTGTCTTTAATGCGGTCAAAATTTTCGTAGTTGTAACAATTCTTTTCGGCGATATTGTACTTGCCCCGCCAGTTAGTAATTTTAGCTGGAGTGCCACTGATGACCCCTGTTAACTTAGCCATTTTACTGGCTTGCATAGCATCAGCTACCCTTGTTCCGTAGCTGCCAAGCCCCATTATGGCCACCCGCAATACAGGGCCCTGATAAGATGAACTATAAAAGTCTTCGATGCTTGCCGAACCAAAACGGGGTAAATGTAAAGCAACAACAGAAGCGGCAATATTTTGTAAAAAGTGACGACGTGATTTCATACAAAAAAAATTTAGGTGGGAGAGTGAATATAAATATATGGCGTGAATTTAAATTAATGGGTGATAATTTTTTGTTGCCGGCAATAACCTGAGCAAAGACTTGTAGTGGGAAATTTGCAGGGAGGAAACTGTAATCATGGAAATCCACCATAATTTTCAGGGAAAAACCGGCTTGTAAATAAATTACCTTTATAAGATGGCTAAAGTGGCGCTCATAGATGATCATGCAATTTTTTGTGATTCGCTGGCAAACCTTATCAATGATTTTGAGGGGTTTACTGTTTGCTGGCATGCGCAAACGGGGATGAAGGCATTGGGCTTACTGCAACAAAATAATAACCTGCCGGATATTGTATTGCTCGATATTGTAATGCCCGGCATGAGTGGCATTGAAGTGGCCAAATGGATCTTTGAAAATAAAAAAGACATCAAAGTGCTGGCGCTAACTATGGAAGAAGATGACAACAGCGTAATACAAATGTTGCAGTACGGTGTAAAGGGTTATTTGCTGAAAAACATTGGTGCCGAGGAATTATTTACTGCCCTGCAGCAGGTAGTAAAGTTTGGGTATTATTATACGCCCATTATAACCGGCAATATCCACCGGCAAATTGAAAAGAAAATAAACACTGCCATCGCACCGGAAATAACCGGGCGGGAGAAAGAACTGCTGCAACATTTATGTACAGACCTCGGCTATACAGAAATCGCCAAAAAAATGTTTTTGAGTGAGTCCACCGTAGATACTTACCGGGCCAGGTTGTTTGAAAAGTTTGAAGTAAAGAATAGGATCGGGCTTATTTTAAAAGCCGTTAACCTGGGCCTGGTGAAGTTGTAAAGGAATTTCCATATTAATCAAAGTGCCTTTGCCCGGCTCCGTGGTAAGGCAATATTTACCTTTCAAATACAACACCCTGCTTTCTGTATTGTGCAGGCCAAAGGTTTTGGCGATGTCCCCGGTTTTTTGCTGAAATCCTTTTCCATCATCATTGATACTAAAACCCACACACTTTTCATCCGCCTTAATGCACACTTTAATAGTATGTGCATTGCTATGCCGTGCAGCATTTAATACCAGCTCACAAATTATGCGGTACACGTTCATTTGCAAATCGGGATTAAGTATGGCCTGTATCTGGTGATTAAATACCACCTGCTTATTATACAACTGCTGTATGCCCTCAAAATATTCATTTAAGGTATTGATGAGCCCGTTGGCTGAAAGCCCCTTGGGCATTAGGTTATGCGCCACGTTGCGTATCTCTGCAATTGAATCATCAATGATAGATTCTGTTTTGGCAACGAGGACATTTTGCACATCAGCATTGTTGGTATTAACAATGCGACGAAAATTTATCTTTAATGCAGCCAGCAAAGGCCCGATATTATCATGCAGGTCAGCCGCAATTCTCTTGCGTTCATTCTCCTGTACGGTGATGAGTTTTTTCAACGTTTCTGTTTGCTCATGTTGTAAAATCAGTACTTCATTTTCCTTTTGCTTCTTTTCCAGCAATAAGTTGTAAAATAATCCAAAGGCCATAATAAAACTGTCTATTAAATTACCCACTGCCACACCATGCTCACAAATAAAAAAATTATTGATGATGGCCGAATTAGCCAGCAACTGTACAAACAGCATCATGCAAACCAATGCCATGGAAAGGGAGAAAAGTTTGGCGGTGTGCCCACTGTGTATAAAACAAAAAGGCGTAGCTACAATTACAAAAACAGCCACAATTATTGCTGCATGCCAGGCTGCCACTACAATGCCCCGGATAATTGTTTTGTCCGGCCCGGTAAAAATCAATACCAACATGGCTACTGTTACCACAGGCAATATTTTCAGCATGCCATTCATCAACTTTAAAAGAGCAGGCCTTGCTGGTAACTGATTTTTAAACACCAGTTTTAATACTAGCAGCAAAAAATAACTTGCCAGTAAAGTACTTACAGGTTTGGCAATTTCATTGATGATGGGGAAATCCGGATATACGTAAGGAAAAAAATGACCATAATGCAACGTAATCCAAAGTGAAACAAATATCATATAGCCCAGGTAGGCTGCAAACACCCGTTTCCTGAATAAAACAAATGCCAGCAGAATGATGGCAATAATGATGCAAACAGCACCCTTATAAAAAAATGCCATCCGTCCATAGCCCTGGTATTTTTGCTGAAGTGCATCACTGCTGATAACCTCATATTTTACGTTGATAATTTTTTGGGCTGCTCTTAAAGCTATTAAGTAATAAGAAGGTGTGTTAGTTACTGATACGGGTAAAATATGCCATACATAATTATTGTTGGTATTAAAAGCTACCAAACTACCACCCTGGTAAACCAACTCACTGGTACCATTCCTGTTTATCCTGAATATGCTTACGGTATCAATACTGGTATTGTCAATGGACAATACCTGGTCTGAAACTACCCTGTTTGCATTTAATTTAAGTACAAAATATCTATACCCATTCGACACTATGCCAAAATCAAGACGATTATTCTTTTGCCTGGTAAAATGTAAAGTGTCTAATGTAAGCTGTTGTAATATTTGCGAGGGCGGCTTGGCGGATTTAATGATACAAGTACTGTCCCTGATCAAAAAGGGTTGGGTTATACCGTTAAAGCTCATTATAAGCAGCAATAACAGAAACCAGGCACACCTGGGTTTTAATGGCGGGGGTTTAATATTTAAGTAACACATTTTTATTTTCTTACATCAGGCCAATGGCTTCAATAACAAAATCCGTCAGCCAGTCATCTATCCATGCACATCACCTTTTAAACAAAAATTTACACCTTGCTTTTAGCACAAATCAGATATTATATCGCACAAAGGATAAATTCATAATTTTTTGGTTATACATTTTAAAAGAAAAGCCCTTACACCATCTATAACACAATTAAAGATCCCCAATGGTATTCGGTACAAGAGGGCGATGCAACGATACTGCCACATTGCTTCACAGCCTGGACAAAAAATTCATTCATTTTTTTTTTCAAAGTATAATCAGGTTTCAGGCGAGAGAACAAACGCCTTTGTAAATTTGCCTGGATTAGAAAGACAAATAAAAAAGAGGAGAAGCTTTTAAACAATAACAACAACGATAATTATTCTACTAACATAATATCCATTCCTCAAAATTCAGATGAAAAAAAAGTTAACAATTTTGCAAACTATTAATTCCTGTTACAAATATCTTTCATTGGCAATCTTTATACAAGGGGAAAACCACCCCAAATAATACAGTGTTTTTCCTGTATTTCAAAAGAAAATCACTGTTTCGGGTAATGGTAGTTGAAAGTGTGCTTTTCGAAGTATAGCTTTATAGCAAAATTTATTTATAACCATAAAACCTTAAAACAATGGAGTACTTATTTAAAAAAGAAGACCTGCAGGCAGTTATTGACGGTTCGCCGGAAAGCGATTACATTTCAATTAAATTGCAATTTAAATTTGGCAGCGGAGTTAAAGAATTTACTGCCGAAATTATCGCCGAAGGCTACACCAAAAGCACAGGGGCTGCAAGTGCAACTTCCGCTAAAGGTTGCCCCAATCCTCCAGGCTGTAACTAGTTAAATAACATTATCATCAATGAAAGCATCCCATCTGAAAAAATGTTTGAAATTTTACTGGTTAAGCTTATAAACTATTTAGATACCCTTCCCCCCTTAATACTGATTTTGTTTGCAATAAACAATAAAGTGTTAAGGGGGTCTGTTATTTTTTATTACTTAATTATACAATTCCTGTTTAATTTAAGCGCTAATATTTTAAATGAACTCGACTGGCCAAACCTTTACCTCTATCATCTAAATTGCCTGTTTTCATTTTATGCCTTGTCATATTTTTATTTTAAACTGTTAAACACCAAAAAGTCTCAAAAAATTATTACCTGGGTTGCAGTAGCCTACACCCTTTTCTTTTTTTATAATATTTTTTTACTGGAAAGAGTGAATGTGTTTAACAGCAATTCATTTGGGCTGGCAAGTTTTATATTATGTGGCTTTGCACTTTACTATTATCTTAAATTATTTAAAAGCCCTACCAAAGAAAACATTTCTAAATCACCCAACTTTTATTTTAACACCGGCATATTCAGCTATTATACCATCAATTTTTTTATATTTTTAACTTATAATAAATTGACCGAAGGACAAGACCCTTTAGTTTATCTTGTGTGGAAAGTGCACAACATAGTCTTCTTCATTATGTGTATTTATTTTTTTACAGGGGCATTATGTAAAAGGGTATGGGACAAGTAAAAATAGTAATAGCAGTTACCTTGTTGCTGGTTTTAATAACCAGCTTTGTGATCGTATTTCTAATTTTTTATCAAAAAAGATACTACGCCCATAAAAAAGAAAAACAACAACTACAGGTGCAATTTGCACACACCCTGCTACAATCACAGATAGAAATACAGGAGCAAACTTTACAACACCTCAGCCGGGAGCTTCATGATAATCTTGGGCAGGTAGCAAGTCTTATCAAAATAAATTTGCTTGCCCTGCAATTGCACCAGCAAAGCAGCACACCCGAAAAAATAGAAGACATCATCGAACTAACCCGACAGTTAATCACCGATATAAAATCCATGTCTGTAAGCCTCGGCAGCGACCGCATTGCACAAATCGGTCTCGCCAAAGCAATCGGTATAGAAGTTGACCGGCTCAATAAAACAGATCAGTTTTCTGCCAACTACCAGTTGCAGGGCACCATGCCCGAAATTGAAAGTGGTAAAGCAGTTATCCTATACCGTATGGCGCAGGAAGTTTTAAATAATATGGTAAAACACAGCGGCGCCAGTCAACTCAACATTTCACTTTTTACTACAGAAAAATCATTTATATTAGCATTTATTGATAATGGAATTGGTTTTAATAGCGAAGAAAAAATGAAAGCCCAGGGAGCAGGACTTAAAAATCTAACAACCAGGGCACTCTTAATAGATGCACAATTACAAATTCAAAGCTCCCCTGGAACTGGTACACAAATAACGATTGCGCTGCCTTTATAAACAAAAACCGTTATGCCAGGTAAAACATCAATGCGTTTAGCATTAGTAGATGATCATAAACTTTTTCGTAAAGGCCTTATCAACCTTATTGAACTGGTATGCAGTTCCTGCTCAATTCTCTTTGAAGCAGATAATGGTATCCACCTCCAGGAAAAAATGATGCAGGGCGATGTGCCGGATATTATACTCATGGATATCAACATGCCGCAAATGGATGGTTTTGCCTCCGTTGAATGGCTGAAAAAACATTATCCCAATGTAAAAATATTGGTGGTTAGTATGGTAGAAAAAGAAGAAAGCATTGTACGTATGCTCAAGCTCGGCGTAAAAGGTTATATAAGCAAAGATGTAGAACCCAAAGAATTGGGTGAAGCCTTAAATGCCATTATGAACAAAGGATATTATTATACTGATTTTATTACCGGCAAGTTGGTACACTCATTACAAACAGAAGATGATGAAGCAGAAAAATTACAACCTGAAATAATCAATTCAATCAGCGACCGTGAAAAGGATTTTTTAAAGCTTGCCTGCACCGAACTTACTTATCATGAAATTGCTGCCCAAATGTTTTTAAGCCCCAAAACAATTGACGGTTACCGGAACAACATATTTGAAAAACTAAAAGTAAAAAGCCGCGTTGGTATGGCGTTATACGCTGTAAAGCATGGAATGGTAACCTTGTAAAATTTAGTAGCCACTTACTTATTTGTCACAGCTTGCTGCATAATTTTCCTACTATTACTCCTTAATTTTTATTGTAATTTTTTTGTCCGGGCAGCGGAGTATTGAGCAGCATCGTTGCATCGCCCTCTTGTACTTTATATCAATGAGGAGCTTTAACCACTTTCATTTTTCAAATCTATTTTAGTTAATACTTTTCGGGTAAAGCCCTGAAAGGGCAAAATATCTCAGCACAGGGTAACGCCCTTTGAAATTAATTAAATTCACAAAAGCCCTGAAAGGGCAAATACTTCACCCAATTTACAACAGCACTGATTGCAGCAAACCAATAAATATTACAAACAACGCAGGTAAAGCTTCCCACAGGTATGCAGTACAAGGGAGTGACACAACGCTGATGAGCATTGATAAAATGATTGTTCAAAAAATGTATTTGCGATATCCCGAATTTCGGGATGCCCATAGCTTCTCAGCCGGTAAAAAAAAGTATAACAGTGAGGCACAAAGGCTTTATAAAAAACTTAACACAACAATAATATTCAACCGCTGCAAAGCCACCAATTTTGCAACACATATCTTGCAGCAAATGATGAGTAGCAACCGGATAATATCTTCAAAAGATTTTGGAAAAAACTTTCAATGGGGTGTGGCTATTGCTGCGGCGCAAAATGAAGGGGCTGCAGATTTGCATGGCAAAGGGCCGTCTATTTGGGATATGTATGCAAAGGGCGCTGGTAAAATTAAAGGTGGCGGCAAACCTTCGGTGGGCTGCGATTTTTATCACCGCTATAAAGATGATATTTTATTGGTGAAGGCTTTGGGGTTTAATGTTTTTCGTTTCTCTATTTCGTGGCCACGTATATTGCCTGATGGCACCGGTAAAATAAACAAAGAGGGCATTAATTTTTATCACCGCGTAATTGATGAGTGCATAAAAATGGGGCTAACCCCTTATATAACACTTTATCACTGGGACCTCCCCTACGAACTGCATAAAAAAGGGGGCTGGACAAATTATTTCATCAACAAATGGTTTAACCGTTTTGTAACCGTATGTGCGGAAGCCTATGGCGATACAGTAAAAAACTGGATCATCATCAATGAGCCTTTTGGCTTTACCTCGCTGGGTTATATGCTTGGGCGCCATGCACCCGGCAAAAGGGGGCTTGATAATTTTTTACCTGCGGTACATCACACTGCATTGGCCCAGGCAGAAGGCGCAAGGATCATTCGCCACCTGGTGCCCAAAGCCAATATTGGCACCACTTTTTCCTGCTCGCAGGTA
>JANMVB010000255.1:0-2534 GCA_031392305.1 Ferruginibacter sp. | reverse complement strand
CTTACTATAGCAAATGGATTGAAAGCGCTAAAACTGAGCCTACAAAAACAAAACGCATTGCCATGGCAGTATCAAGCCTTGCTATTAAAATGGATTTTGGGGAAATGTTGCGGTCCCAAAAAAGCTAAAAGAAATTTGAGTGAGGGTTATTGATAAATAATAAATGCAATACTGTGTTTTCTCAAAGTATTACAGGCTCGTAAAATTTATAAATCTTTTGAAATGGAAAAATAAAAAGCGCTGCCTTTGCCCACTTCCGACTCAATCCATATATTTCCCCCATGGCGTTCAACAATTTTTTTACAAATTGCCAAACCAATGCCGGTGCCGTTATGTGTAGCGCTGGTATGCAACCGTTTGAATACGTCGAATACTTTTTCGAAATACTGTTTATCAATTCCCTGCCCGTTATCCTGTATAGAAAATATCCAATGCGTGGTATTGTTTGATGCGCTGATATTAATTACGGGTGGTAATTCGCTCCTATATTTTATTGCATTGCCTGTAAGGTTTTGAAAAAGTTGTAACATTTGAAATTTGTTAGCTTTTATTTCAGGTAATGGGGCGATAAATATCCCGGCTCCATCTTCTGTCAAATCTTCCTGAAAAATTATTTTTATATCATTGGCAATTGTGTTCAAATCTACTTTATCATAAGTTAAAGTATTTGCACTGGTTTTTGAATACTCCAGTAAGTCTTTAATCAATAATTTCATTCTGTCTGCACCATCCACTGCAAAATGAATATACGATTGCGCCTTTTCATCCAGTTTGCTTACGTAATTTCTTTTTAGTAAACCCAGGAACCCGGTTATCATTCTTAGCGGTTCCTGCAAATCGTGTGATGCAACGTAAGTAAAATTTTCAAGCTCTTTGTTGGTACTATTTAACTCGCTGATTTTTAATTTTAAAGCCTTTTCAAATGCACTCAAACTGTTGATAGTGCTAACTGCATGAAAGGCAATCAGGCTAAGCATAAGTAGTATGAAAAATATATTTGCGTATTGCAGGTACCCCTTTATGTTTCCCGATGCAACCCCAAGCTGGTTTGAAAAGGCAGTTTCTTTTTTGGACAATTCAACTGACAATACACTTATTTTTTCCAACAATTCAACCTTTGTTTTTTCAGTTAAATGATCACTAAGTACCAATGCATTTATTTCATCGCCGGTTGCATCAAGCCTGTTTATCAGGGGCTCAGCTTCGGCCCAGATAGTAATGGCTTTTTTCATAAACGGCACAGAATGAAAAGTTTTAAAAAGCCATATCAAGTCAGGAATATCTTCAGGATTATTTTCTCCCAATAAAAATCCTTTTGTTGTCACTTCATCGCTATAATTATTCGTCAAACTTGTTCGTGCAATATTATCTCCTTTTGGGATACTTAATCCTTTTTTAAACAATAGCCAGTATTCAGGGTTTTCGGTTTGTACATAAATTACCAGGTATATCGATGCATCTTTTTGCCCTTTTGAATATTTGGATTCTCCATTGATATATGCCGTTACAGCAGTAAGTACTTTTATCGTATAAAAATTGGTGAGTATCAATAAAAGGGATACGATTAATACGAATATCAATAAGAATAATTTCTTCTTTTTCATAGTAATACAGGTACGGCTATCAGCACTTATAAATATACGATAATGTGCCTGATCAGGATTAATAACGGCCGGATTTAGAAAAATCCCTATGGTTTATGTAGAATGTTATTGACAAGCGGGTGGATGCCATTTATCAAATGATTGTTGAAAATAGTTTTGAAGGGTGTATTTTTATTTACACATAAAAAATAAGGAATTATGAAAAGAATAATTTTAACCTGCACTGCTTTAATGATGCTTCACCTGGTTTCAATTGCCCAGCTAACCACCTTGCCAAATGGAGGCAATAAAAAAGCAATGGTTGGCGAACGTATAGGCCTTACCGATATTACCATTCATTACAACCGGCCCGGGGTAAAGGGCAGAGAAGGCAAAATCTGGGGTCAATTGGTTCCGTATGGTTTTGGCGATCTCGGCTTTGGTACCAGCAAATCAGTCCCGTGGCGGGCAGGTGCCAATGAAAATACAACCATTCAATTTTCAACCGATGTAACTGTTGAGGGAAAAAAATTAGCAGCAGGTAAATATGGATTTTTTATCGCCACCGGTAAAGATGAGTCAACAATTATCTTCTCAAAAGATAATGCTGCCTGGGGTAGTTATTTTTATGATCCTGCAGCCGATGCTTTGAGGGTAACCGTAAAGCAACAGCCGTTGGATAAGTCCGTGGAATTTTTGCAGTTTGATTTAAAAATACAAACTGGAGAAATTCCACGGGCTTATCCAACGGTTGCTGCTTTACTATTACCCGAAGTGCGTCGGCTGCAGGATCATAAAAATAACTACCCCATGCAGCATTATTTTTTGAGAATATAAGTGTTGACTCGTCTTTACCGGTTGCGATAAAAAACCCATATTTACCGGCAGCCAGTTTTTTACCCTCAACGGTTACGTCGGTTGAAAATTCGATGGTAGTATTTTCATTTGCAC
>JANMVB010000254.1:0-3210 GCA_031392305.1 Ferruginibacter sp. | reverse complement strand
CTTACTATAGCAAATGGATTGAAAGCGCTAAAACTGAGCCTACAAAAACAAAACGCATTGCCATGGCAGTATCAAGCCTTGCTATTAAAATGGATTTTGGGGAAATGTTGCGGTCCCAAAAAAGCTAAAAGAAATTTGAGTTAAGCTGATTCATTCCCTGCCCATCTTTCATTTTTTAATACCATTTATCAAACGAATATTGAGATTGCTTATGAACATTGTATTTTTAATTTATCTAATCAAACTAAAAAATTATGAAAAAAATTATTGTAAGCCTGGCGGCATTAATGCTGCTACAGCAAATATCAATTGCCCAGCTAACCACCTTGCCAAATGGAGGCAATAAAAAAGCAATGATTGGCGAACGTATAGGCCTTACCGATATTACCATTCATTACAACCGGCCCGGGGTAAAGGGTAGAGAAGGCAAAATATGGGGGCAATTGGTTCCGTATGGTTTTGGCGATCTTGGTTTTGGCACCAGTAAATCAGCACCCTGGCGGGCAGGTGCCAATGAAAATACTACCATCGAATTTTCAACCGATGTAACTGTTGAAGGAAAAAAATTAGCAGCCGGTAAATATGGTTTTTTTATCGCCACCGGTAAAGATGGGTCAACACTTATATTTTCAAAAGATAATGCTGCCTGGGGTAGTTATTTTTACGATCCTGCAGCCGATGCTTTGAGGGTAACCGTAAACCAACAGCCGTTGGATAAGTCAGTGGAATTTTTGCAATTTGTGTTTTTAAATCAAACAGAAAATGCTGCAACCATTGCACTGCAATGGGAAAAACTAATGTTTCCATTTAAAGTAGAAACTGATGTAAATACTGCGCAGGCAGCTTTTTTTAAAAGCGAACTGGCAGGTGAAAAAGGATTTCAGTGGCAGGCGTGGGCGCAGGCGGCCAGCTGGACGGCTGATAACAATACCCATCTTGAAGATGGATTAAAGTGGGCCGATTATGCAATCAGCGGACAATTTATTGGCGAGAAAAATTTCAACACACTTTCTGCTAAAGCCAGGATACTAGATAAAATGGGCAAAAAGGATGAAGCCACTGCTTTGATGAAAGAGGCAGCCACCATGGGTTCTATGGATGAAGTACATAGCTATGCCCGCAGGTTATTGAACGATAAAAAATATACAGAAGCTGCGGAAATATTTAAAGCCAATTATAAAAAGTATCCCAATGTTTTTACAACCAATATGGGCATGGTAAGGGCCTTAAGCAGCGAGGGCAAATATAAAGAAGCATTAAAATATGCCAATGCTGCCTTGCCTCAGGCCCCGGATAACAACAACAAAACCAACGTCGCTTCCATCATTGAAAAGTTGAAGGCAGGCAAGGATGTAAATCAGTAAAAAATCTTTGGAGATAAATTGTTGTCCCGGCTAAGAAGAAGCTATGTGGTAAATCGTTGCATCGCCCTCTTGTACTGAATACCTATGTGGTTCTTTTCCCACATTATATCTGAAAACTGTAAGCACAAAACAAGCTTACAGTTTTCAGATTTTTTTATAAAAGCACTCTCAGCAATAACGCAAAACCATTATCTTTTTTCGGGTTATCCGTAATGGTAACAATGTGCAGGCCTGCTGGTGTCCATACTTTAAATATCTCTCCTTTTTTGTGTGCTGCAATGGCTTTATCTAACTGTGGCAGCATTGCCCCTCGTATAAACCAACCCAGGTCGCCCCCTTTTGCAGAAGATAAATTATCAGCACTATAAGTACGGGCCATCGACGTAAAACTGCTGCTATCTGTTTGTATTTTTTTAATAATATTCGTTGCTAGTGAGTCAGCAAATTTCATCTTAAATACCGAAGTATCTAAGAGGATATGGCTCACATGATAAAAAGTGTTGGGGATTTTTGCAAGCACCTTTATCAGGTAATTGCCTTTCTTAAAAGGGCCATAAACTTTGCCGGTAGTCCCTTTATAAGCCAGGCTATCTGCCAATCCTAAAAAGGAGGTAGTACTCATAATTGTTACCGTATCAATCTTATACTTTTTCTTCAGTTTGTATTTTACATAACCAATAGGGTCGGGGGTAGTTTCAAGTTCTTTTTTTATTTGAGAAAGCGGTTGGCTTTTTACCAGGGTGGCCATCATCATCAAAATGACAAGCGATAGAAGTTGCTTCAATTTTTAAAATTTTACAAATATACTGATTGGTGGGTGGGGAAATTATGGCGAAGTAATAATGATTCTATTAATCTTTAACGAACTTTAAATCTAATAGGTTCCCGGGTGGGTTAGAAGGGTTCACGTTTTATCTGTTCATTTAACCGCTTAGTTGTTACCACTGCTTAAATCATGTACAAATGTAATGATGCATTTGGAGCATACTTCTTAATTGGTAGGTGTATATTTTCAACTCCTACAATTTCAATTTTCTCACCACCCCCTTCACTACTTTTTTCATTTCATCCAAAAGCCCTGCCTGCTGCTGAATAAAGGAATTGTCCTCCAGCCGGCCTACTACCTTATTCATTTCTTCGTTGTTGTCGTACACCATTTTCCGGTAGGGGTTACCGTAATCTTTTGCCCGGGAATTATAAATTTCTTTACACATCCATTCCCGGGTTATTACAGCCTCCTGCAGTAATTTTTTAAATAAGTCAGCAGTAAACTGGCGGGGTGTGATATTTAATATTTCGAGTAAAGCAGTATAAGCATGGTTCAGTTTATCGTTAGCATAATGACTGCTTTGCAACGTATAGAAATCGTGCACTTCATCCCAGCTTTTTATTTTGCCAGTGGTAATATTTCTCTGTAATTTCTCTACCTCGGCTTTTTGAATTAATTGCCCGCCAATATTCAGCCACTCACTTCGTTCAACTTTAGCGGAGATGGTTTTCTTCAATTCATCAAAGCCGCTGAATTTATGCTTTTGTACCTGCTTCAGCAATTCCATAGTGCCATAATACTGCACCAGCTCTTTAAACATTTTAATTGACTGTGGTACTTTAATCACTTCCGTTTTGCGATCTGTATTTTCCCAACCTTTTACATCAGCATTTCCGTTTTCATCCGGCTCCAGGGATTGCAGTATTTGCAACGCAATAAAAATTTCATTGATGGTATCAGGTGCCAGGTAATCATATTCAATATGCTGGATACGGGTAATGCGTTTGTCCCTATCCACATACTTTTGAGCATTGCGTTCAAGTGCGTACATATTGTACAAAAACCAGTAGGCAGGCA
>JANMVB010000188.1:0-19378 GCA_031392305.1 Ferruginibacter sp. | reverse complement strand
AGTAAATGTAATAAACCTGAGGGAGCATACCACTTACGCCAGGGCGCAGGTGGATGATTACCAGTTTGGGGGCGGCGCAGGTATGGTAATGATGATAGAACCGCTGGTAAATGCGATTGAAAGTTTACAAAAGGAAACGCAATATGATGAAGTAATTTTTTTAACGCCTGATGGTGAAACCTTTAATCAGGGAATGGCTAACCAGCTTTCGCTGAAAAAAAACCTGTTGCTGATTTGCGGCCATTACAAAGGAATTGACCAGCGGGTGAGGGATCATTTTGTTACCAGGGAGATTTCGATTGGTGATTATGTACTGAGCGGTGGTGAATTGGCAGCCGCTGTATTGGTGGATGCAATCGGGAGGTTAATACCCGGCGTGCTGAATGATGAAACGTCTGCCCTAACAGATTCGTTCCAGGATAATTTACTGGCACCGCCTGTTTATACCCGGCCCGAAACTTTCAGGGATTGGAAAGTACCTGCAATTTTAATGAGCGGTAACCATGCCAAAATTGAGCAATGGCGCATGGAGCAAAGTGTGCAACGAACGAGAGATAAAAGGCCGGATTTATTGGATGGCGAAATTCAGGATTTTTGATTTATTAAGAGAAATTAAATTTGCCAATTTTGTAAATTTACATGTGAACAAAACTCCACAGCGCATCATCGCCCACTTCGATCTCGATTCATTTTTTGTATCAGTAGAGGTATTGAATAACCCTTCGCTGAAAGGCAAGCCCGTTTTTGTAGGCGGCAGCGAAAGGGGCGTGGTAGCTGCTTGTAGCTACGAAGCAAGAAAGTTTGGTATTCATTCCGGCATGCCTTCAAAAAAGGCTTTACAACTTTGTCCACAGGCTATTGTGCTAAAAGGTACCAGGGGCGAATACAGCAAATACTCCCGCTGGGTTACGCAGATCATTGCTTCGAAAGCACCTTTATTTGAGAAAGCTTCCATAGATGAATTTTATCTTGACCTTACCGGTATGGATAAGTTTTTTAATTTCCTGCAATGGACGATTGATCTTCGGCAACAGATCATCCTTGAAACAGGCTTGCCCATTTCTTTTGGCCTGGCTGGTAATAAAATGATGGCCAAAATAGCCACAATGCTGCAAAGCCCAATGGATATTTGCAAGTGCCTTTCGGCATGGAAAAAGAGTTTTTAGGGCCACTGGCGGTTAATAAAATTCCTGGTGTGGGAGATCATACCTGGGAGGTATTAAAGGCAATGGGCATTTACACCATTCATGATGTAAGTGTACGTACTAAAGAAGAGCTGGAAGAGCGGCTGGGTAAATGGGGCATCGAATTATGGCAAAAAAGCTTCGGCATACATACAGGTGAAGTTTCACAATACCATGAAGCAAAATCTATTTCTTCTGAAAATACTTTTGATGAAAATAAAACCGACATCAGCTTTTTGATGAGCGAAGTAGTGCGGCTTTCGGAGAAAATCGCATTCGAGTTAAGGCAGGATGGAAAGGTAGCCGGTTGCATTGCAGTTAAGATACGCTATCCTGATTTTGAAACAACCTCCAGGCAAACTACAGTGCCTTTTACCTGCGCCGATGATGAAATAATCCCGGTAGCAAAAGACCTGTTTCATAAGTTGTACAGAAAGGGCTTGCCGGTTCGGCTGTTAGGCGTTCGTTTAAGTGAATTAACGAACGAAGCAATCCAGACAAATTTATTTACTGATGCCGAAAGAAAGCATGATTTATACAAGGCCATTGATGATGTTAAAAACCGGTTTGGAAAATTCAAATTAAAGCGGGCTTCTTCTAATTAGTTCATGGTTAATAGCTTTATAGTTCATAGTTAATGGTTCATCTTTGCAACTTTTTTAAAAAATACAAAATCCAACATCGGACGAACCAGCAATTCACTAAAATCAGTGGTTCAGACATTATCCATCAATCAATTCAGCCAAAGTTTTTTTCTCTAAAATTTTCAATGTAGCATCCCTTGTTTGGGTCATCGCTTTGTTTAAGCCGCAGATGGCTTCATCACAGTCTTCACATTTTTCATAAAAGTTCAAACTTACACAGGGCAACAAAGCTATTGGGCCACCTACAATACGAATGGCCTGTGCCAGCGTGGTTTTTTTGGGTGATTGTAACAGGTAATAACCTCCACCTTTTCCTTTTTTGCTGTCTAAAATATTTTTTTGCTTTAATTCAAGGAGAATGGTTTCCAAAAATTTTATAGGGATTTTTTTATTCTTTGAGATATCTGAAATCAGCACGGGGCCCTGGCCATATTTTGCAGCAAGGTAGCCTAGGGCTTTTAGTGCATATTGTGTTTTTTTGGATAGCATACAAGAAAGTTAAGTACAAAAAATAAAAGAAAAAATAAAATGCAAAATTAAGTCCACTTGTTTAATAGACTATTATATATATTTGCACTCTAAAAATTATAATTATGAGCCTACGTTTAGGGGACACCGCTCCCAACTTCACAGCACAAACCTCCATAGGTGAAATTGATTTTTACCAGTATTTGGGAAATTCCTGGGGAATTTTATTTTCGCATCCTGCTGATTATACACCAGTATGTACAACGGAATTGGGCAAAACAGCAGCTTTAAAAGAAGAATTTGAAAAGAGAAATGTAAAAGTACTTGCACTTAGTGTTGATCCAGTTGATAAGCACCTCGGATGGATCAGCGATATCAATGAAACGCAAAATTGCACCGTTGATTTCCCCATTATAGCCGATGATGACCGTAAGGTTTCAACATTATATGATTTCATACATCCAAATGCTTCGTTAACTGCCACGGTACGTTCACTGGTAATTATTGCGCCTGATAAAACGGTTAAACTCATCATCACTTACCCGGCATCTACCGGCAGAAATTTTGTAGAGGTTTTACGTGTGGTTGATTCATTGCAGCTAACTGCAAATTATAGTGTGGCTACACCGGCCAACTGGAAACATGGCGAAGATGTGATTGTAGTGCCTGCTGTAAGTACTGAAGATGCCATGAAGAAATTTGAAAAAGGAATAACAATAATTAAGCCGTACCTGCGCTATACCCCACAGCCTAATCTTGATTAAAGACTGATATTACTACTAATAAAAAAGAGCTATTTTCGGTAGCTCTTTTTTATTAGTATTTATTTTTCTTCAATTGTTGTATCAATGCCCTCATATCCTTTGGGAGTTCAGCATTTAAATCAAAATCTTTGCCTGCTTCGTCTTTAAATTTTAATTGAAAGGAATGAAGCGCCACCCTGTTAAGCATCGGCCTTTCTTCATCATCATGCTTACTTAATTTGTACTTCTTTTTTATAGCTGAAAGTAACACTGGCTTCCCATCTCCATACAAAGGATCGCAAACAATCGGGTAACCCAAACTTTTTGCATGTACCCTTATCTGGTGCGTACGCCCTGTGTGTATCTGAAATTTTACCAAACTATATTTACCCAATTCTTCTATTACCTCATAATCTGTTAATGAAGGTTTGCCTTTTTTGTTGATCACCATTTGTCCTTTAAAAACGGGGTGTTCCATTATAGGGCCATCAATTGTACCGGTTTTATTTGAGGGGGTGCCATGCACCAGGCCCATATAATATTTCTCCACCGTTCTTTCTTCAAACTGTTTTGAAAAATATTTATGCGTAGCCTCATCTTTTGCAAAAAGTATAATGCCGCTGGTTTCTTTATCTAAACGATGGATAGTAAATATGCTTCCATAGCGGTCAATCAGCATATCTTTTAAAGAAGGTTCCGATTGTGTTCTGTCGGGAATTGACAATACGCCTGCCGGTTTATTAATGGCAATAAAATGATCGTTTTCAAAAATGATTGAATCTGCGGGTAAAACTTTTGCTTTTACTACTGTACCTGGTGTAGCATTTGTTTCATTTAGCTGCTTGTTATTTGCTTCAGTCATTGTTTGCAGGTGGGGTTGTATTTTCTTTTGGAATAGCTTTTTTGTGCGAAGCATTCAGGTATTTCAACAGCCTTACTTCTTTCTCACTTAAGAAACGCCATTTGCCTCTTTCCACATTTTTTTTGGTGAGTGTGGCATACATTACCCTGTCAAGGCCTTTTACATCATAACCCAGGTGTTCAAAAATGCGGCGTACAATGCGGTTGCGACCACTATGTATTTCAATGCCAATTACAGATTTGTCTTTCGCATCTGCGTATGCCAGCGAATCAGCTTTTATTTCTCCATCTTCAAGTTTTATGCCATTCAAAATTTTTTCAAAATCAGCCTTGGTAAGCGACTTATCTAATTTTGCTTCATACACTTTTGTGATATTATAACTGGGGTGCGATAATTTTTGTGTAAGCTCCCCATCGTTGGTGAGGAGCAATACGCCGGAAGTGTTTCTATCAAGCCGGCCAACCGGGTAGATCCTTTCTGTGGTGGCCATTTTTGTTAACTGCAATACTGTTCTTCTACCCTGTGGGTCATCTGTTGTGGTAATATAATCCTTGGGTTTATTTAGTAAAATATACACCAGGTTTTTGCTCACAAATAGTTTCTTGCCGTTGAATTGTATATCATCCCTTTCAGTAACTTTTTTTGCAGGTTCGGTAATTACAACACTGTTTACTTTTACTTTTCCATCTTTAATCAATGTTACCGCATCACGCCGGCTGCATACACCACAATGCGCTAAAAATTTATTCAGGGGCATTTCAGCATTACTGATTGCTACAGGCTTTGCACCCCTTATTGCAGGCTGCGCCATTTTTTGCTGCGGCTTATTTTCTACAGGTGCAAATTCTTTTTTAATGCCTTCAATCTTTTTTGCCTGTTTAAAATTTTCTTCAATTGTTTTTACCTTTTCCACCTTCGGGGAGCTGTTTTTGCTGGCGGCGGGAGCTTGTATGGGAGCATTTCTTGCTGCTGCTTTTAACTGGCGTTTTTCTTCAAAGCGCCGGTCTATTGCCGCAGCTCTTTCTTTTTTTGCTTTCTTTTTTGCTTGTTTAAATTCTTCTTTAATTAAGCTGTTCTTTTTTTTGGGAACAAATTTCTGAAATGGCGCCTGGCTCATTGTTGTAGTGTTTTACTGTTATTTCAACAGGGATGAAGTGCGAAGGTAACTATTTGAAATTTAACGATTAATTTATGGGCTTAATTTACAGCGATTCAAATTTTTATAAAAACGATTTTTCTCCAAATAAATAAGGGCACCCTTTTGAGGTGCCCGTTATGAAATAGGGATTTATTAAACTTATCTTGCTTTCTTTTCTTTCCTTTCTTTTTTATGCGCTTTCATTTTTTGAAGCTGCTCTTCTGTAAGTATTTTTTTGTGCTCCGTTTTATATTGTGCTTTCAATGCGGCAAGCTTTTCTTTTTTATCCGTTGCATTTAAATTTTCATTCTCTCTGATTGCTTTTGCCTGCACTTCGTGATTTTCACGCAGTGTTTTCATTTGTGCCACCTGGTTGTCAGATAAGTTTAAACGGCTTTTCATTTCCTCCATATTTTCGGTACGTTTCATGCCATTATGTTTGCCTTTTTTATATGGCTGGTGACTGGCTAATTGTTTTCTCTGTTCTTCAGTTAAAATATTATCCATTTTTTCTTTCTGCTCTTTGCGGATAGCGGCTTTGCGGGCATTGTAGTCTTTTACTGTAAGGTTTTCCTGCTTATCCAGTTCCTGCATTTGTTTTTTCGCTTCTTCTTTGTTGGCCTTTAGTTGTTGTTGCTGGGCAGCACTCAGGTTTAATTCTTTCGCCGTCATTTCCCTTTCGTGGTGGTTTGGCTTCATTCCTTTTTCTTTCCTGGTTTCCTGCGCCTGGGCCGAAAAAATTAAGGCAGCCATACTAAACATTCCAATTATTATTTTTTTCATGATGTTGTTTTTTTGTTTTTATAAATTGTTACCATAAGTAGATGCGTAACTGTTGCAAAAGTTTAACCGGGATGTATCAAAGAAATGTTAAACAGCAGTTAGCTGTAAAGGGTTATGGGTTTTGGGTTATGAGTTACGGGTTTCGGGTTGCGTGTTATGGGTTACTGGTTAAATTGTTTAATTATGGTTTATGGTTTATAAAGAATTTTTTTATTCTTCTTTATATAACACAATTAAAGCTCCCCCATAGATACAAAGTACAAGAGTGCGACGCCAATAAAGTTCCACATAGCTTCCCGGCCGGGACAATAAGTTTTTAAATATTTTATACCAAAAAATCCCCCGCAAAACTGCGGGGGAAGTAAATATTGAAAACGTAAATTTTATTTTCCTTTATTGGCAAGTTGCCCGCAGGCTGCATCAATGTCTTTACCACGGCTGCGGCGCACCCTTACATTTACCCGGTTCTTTGCCAGGTAATCTGTAAACCGCTGTGTAGTATCTTCATCAGGCTTGGTAAATTTTGCACCGTCAATAGGGTTGTATTCAATCACATTTACCAGGTGGGTAGGTACCTGCCGGTAAATTTTTGTAAGGGCTTCCGCATCTTCAATGGAGTCATTCACATCTTTAAAAAGAATGTACTCAAGCGTAATATCATTCTTTGTTTTGTCGTAAAAATAATTAAGCGCTTCTATTAACGTGGCGATGCTGTTGCTTTCGTTGATGGGCATAATCTGGTTGCGCTTTTTATCATCTGCAGCATGTAACGAAAGTGCCAGGTTAAAACGCACCCTGTCATCGCCCAGTTGCTTAATTTGTTTGGCAACCCCGGCAGTAGAAACAGTAATTCTTTTGGGGCTCATGGCCATACCATCGTTGGAGATAAGTTTATCAATGGCCTTCAGCACATTTTTATAATTAAGCAGCGGCTCACCCATACCCATAAAAACCACGTTCGAAAGTTTTTTGTCGAAAGTTTTTTCTGATTGCTGGTTAATGAACGCCACCTGGTTATAAATCTCATCATAATCCAGGTTTCTTTTTCTTTCCATGGTGCCCGTGGCGCAAAATTTACAACTAAGGCTGCAACCAATCTGACTGGAAACACAGGCTGTATTTCTTTTTTCGGTAGGTATCAGTACGCCTTCAATCATGTGGCCGTCGTAAGTCATAAACCTCGATTTTACCGTGCCATCGCTGCTAAACTGGGTAGTGTTTACGGTAAGTGCCGGCAGTTCAAAATGCGCTGCCAAATGCTGGCGCAGTTCCTTCGACAGGTCTGTCATATCATCAAAACTCTGTGCGTTTTTTTTCCAGAGCCACTCATACACCTGTTTTGTACGAAACTTTTTTTCTCCCAGGCTTTCAAAATATTTTCCTAATTCCTCCATCGCCAGGTGGCGGATGTTCTGTTTTACTGCTGTCATTTCGCAAAGATACGAAACATGCCTGCGCCTGAAAGTTCAATTGTGTTTTTTATATGATTGCATGAAAAGGCAAAAATTTTTTTGTCCGGGCTAAGAAGCTATGTGCTAAATCGTTGCGTCGCCCTCTTGTACTAAATACCTATGTGGAGCTTTACCCACCTGATAGGTAGCCGAAACTTTTGTTTCATTTATTTGGCTACGGCTTTGCAATATTTTTTTAACAGGTGGCAAACTATGGTTATTTACTTAATCCTATTTTTTATATTGCACCTTACAGCCATTTTAAATAATTCAACATGCAAAATGTTGTTATCAGCAAAGCAAACCCCACAAAAAGTAAATATGCAAACAGTTTATGTAATAGACGCTCTGAGAACACCCATTGGAAAGTATGGTGGTTCGCTCAGCAGCATCCGGCCAGATGATTTGCTGGCATTGGTTATCAAAGCACTTGTGTTGCGAAATCCATCGATAGATATTGCTGCTATTGAAGACGTAATTGCAGGTGCAGCTAACCAAAGCGGGGAAGATAACCGAAATGTAGCAAGAATGGCTGCACTACTGGCAGGGCTGCCGGTTACCGTGGGTGGCAATACCGTAAACCGTTTATGTGCATCGGGTTTGCAGGCTATAATGGATGCTTCGAGGGCAATTATGTGTGGCGATGGCGATCTTTTTATTGCCTGTGGTGTGGAGAGTATGACAAGGGCACCTTTTGTAATGCCTAAAAGTGCTATCCCTTTTGCAAGGGAGCCACAGGTATTTGATACTACCATGGGCTGGCGGTTTATCAATAAACAATTAAGCCTGCAATACTATCCTTACACCATGGGTGAAACCGCCGAAAATGTAGCAAAGCAATGGAATATCAGCCGCCATGCACAGGATGAGTTTGCATTGGAAAGCCAGCGAAAATACCTTAAGGCGCACCAGGAAAATAAGTTTAGCGAGGAGATAGTGCCGGTGCAGGTTCAAATAGAAAAAGACCTTTTTCAATTTGATAAAGATGAGCACCCGAGGGAAACCTCCCTGCAGAAATTAGCACTTTTAAAACCTGCGTTTTTAAAAGACGGCACCGTTACGGCAGGTAACAGCAGCGGTATTAATGATGGGGCAGCCGCCATACTACTGGCAAGTGAAGCCGCCGTTGCAAAATATGGATTAACCCCTATGGCAAAAATTGTGAGTATGGCAACAGTAGGGGTGGATCCTGCGGTGATGGGTATTGGCCCGGTACCCGCCACGCATAAAGTTTTAAAGCGGGCTGGCATTACCGCCCACGACCTGGATTTAATTGAATTGAATGAAGCATTTGCTTCGCAATCAATTGCATGTATTCACGACCTGGGCCTTGATCTTGAAAAGGTAAATGTAAATGGTGGGGCCATAGCGCTGGGGCATCCGCTTGGTTGCAGTGGTGTACGCATTTCTACAACCTTATTACATGAATTGAAAAAAAGAAAAGGAAAATATGGGTTAGCTGCTATGTGCGTAGGGGTGGGGCAGGGAGCTGCAATTATTTATGAAGGGATTTAATAGTTTACTTAAGCCTATTCAATAAATTTTTTACCAATTGCTGATTTATAGTGATTGAAAGCACGAGTAAAACCGCAGCAACCAATATAACAAGCCAATGTATGAATTGGGATAATCCTTCTTTTTGCTGCATGAGAAAATGCTGAAAACCCCATTGAAATAAAGCTGTTACAATGAGCGCTGATATAACTACCGAAATAAAAACCGGTATCCATTTTTTGGCTACGGTTGTGCTGAGCCATTTTGGTGAGTAACCAAGTGTGAGCAGCAATTGCAGGTTGTCTTTACTTTTTGCAACCATCAGTTGCACATAAAAAGAAAACACCAGCATTGCCAATAAAATAACGAGTATGCCAAAGCCGCCGAGGCCACTGATAATGCCTTGCAACAACTGCTTTACCCGTCCAAATTTTGTTTTGTCTTTGTTAACCCGGTAATCATTTTTTTCAAGAAAATTGAGCAACTGCGGATTGTTGGCATCTGCTGTTTTTATATAAATACGTGAGGCATTTACCTGGCTTACACCACCAAAATTTTTGTTTGCCCATTGCATAAATGTATTGGGCACCAGTACGGAATTGATGCGGTCGCTGAGGGCTACAATTCTTGCCCTGAAATTTTGTACACCTGCAGGCGTATAGCATTCTAAAATGATGCTTACCGACGACATGGTTTTATCTGATAACTGTGGCAAGTCTTGGCTGGGTGCAAACACATTATACATCTCCATAAAATCTGAGGAAAAAATGATGGGCACATCCATTTGGCCGGGTTGCCAGGTAAAGGAAGGCGGCACCGTATCTATAAATTTTTCATCCAGCGATTCTAAAAAAAGATCTGTACTGAATGGAATAATATTTCCGGCGCTTGCTTTTACCCTGAACTGATTTGATATTAATGGTGCGGCTTCTTCAATAAATGGCTGAGCTTTTATTTCAGTAATATCCTGTGGGGAAAAGCTATTGTCTTTTCCCATGTTATCATTGGTGATAGTTTTTGTAACAGAAATAAAATCTGCACCGTTTTTACGGGTATTCTTTTCTTTCAACAAGCGATCGATATTTATAAACATTTGTATAGAACATAACAATAACAACACACCAATGCCCAGCCCAATATAACTCAACCAGCGTGAAGCCTTGTTGAGATCGGTTGATAAAAATGGGGCGATATTTTTAGAAGACAACATGCTTAATTGATAATTGTTTAATTAAGAAAATTCACGCAAAGACGCAAAGATGTAAAGTTGATTTTATACTTGATTTTACTTGATTAGCTTCTTAATTTACTTCTTTGCGTGGAAAAAATAAAGCATAAAGTAATTCTTCCAATCTAATCAAGAATAATTTTAGCCCCCTCAATTTTTAATGGCCTGGATAATTTTGATGTATCATCAACATTATAAATTATCAATTATAAATGCAGCGTTCTTTCAGATTTAAAATAAGCTATTTCACGCAGATCGGCGAGGATGATGGTGGCATTTCTTGCAGCACTTTCCTCTTCCATTAATTCCATTGCTTTTTTACGGTTGGTTTCATCCAGGTGGCTGAAGGGCTCATCCAGTAATAAAAAGTCAAAGGGTTGCTGTAAAGCCCTGATGATAGCGAAGCGCTGCTGCTCACCATAACTGCAGGTGCTGCATATTTTATGCAATTTATTTTCAACACCCAGTCGCCTTGCCATTTCAGCAATTTTGCTTTCGGGGTGAAAAGGATTAAGCGATCTTTTTACTTCGAGGTTTTGTAATATGGTGTGCGCTGTAAACAGGCGCAGATCCTGAAATACGATGCTGATATGTTGTTGCCGCCACACCGAAAATTTTTCTGCATCAAAATTTTTAATGTCAAAAGAATCGTAAGCAATCTTACCGAGGTAGTCATTTCTTAATCCATACAAAAAATGGATGAGGGATGTTTTTCCGCTGCCACTTGGTGCTATGATATGTATATTTTCGCCTTTTTTAAAAGTGACTTTTTTATCCCATACCTCCGATTCGGCTACCTTGCCTTGCTCAAAGAAAACCGGTAAAATTTGCTGCAGCGAAATTTCCATGTATGGTATATTATAAAACTGCCAATCCCTTTGAAAGGACTGGCAGTATTGTAAAAAAGAATTTATTTATTTATCAACGCTGTGGCGGTAGTATCCGTCACCATTGGCGCATATATATTATTATCGAAGGCCATCATTTCTTCTTTCTTTCTTTTTTTATTTTCTTTAAACAACAGCGCCATTTGGGCAGCATATTGGTTCAATTGTTTCAGGCTGTTGGTAGTTTTATCCACCAGGTTTATTTCAATGCTTTGCTGTATTGCGCCATTGTTGTAGTTACCGCCTTTCCATAAAACATTATCCCACATTTTGGCGGTGGCATCAAAAGCAATTTTTGCAGTGCTATCTTTTGACGCCATTGGCGCAAATGTTTTTAACAGTGATTGAATATTGAGGTAGCCACCAAATGGTTCGCCACTGATTTTGGAAAGAAAATCAAAATTTGTTGTTGCCGTTCCCAGATAATGATCAACATTTTCTTTCGTATTGCTAAGTGCAAAATAGGTGCCGTTGGTATTATATGCAAACGGTGATTTGGTACTATCGGGTATAGCAGTTTTACCAATTTTTTTTCCGGCATTTACCAGTTTATTAAAAGCATCTTTATCACCAATAGCCGCAGAAAAAATAAAATTGAAAGAGGGGGTTTGTTTTAAAGCCACGTTTGGTTCCTGGTCCTTAAAATTATAAGTTACTGAATCTGTCTTTAAGGTGAGGTCGGAAAAGCCGGCAACAATATCACCTTTGTTTGCTTTAATAAAATCATCCATGGTGAAGCCAAATGAGTTTGTTCCCATGTTTACAAGTCCATCAAGCCCGGTTAGTTTTATTAATTCCTTAATGCCTTCCGGTTTAAAATTTAATGCCATTACCGCTACAACATCTTTACCCGGAATGCGCTTTATCATTTCTTCATTTATTTTACCACCACCATATTTTTTAAAAATATCAATCAGCTCATCACTTGCATAGGATTTTGTATTTACCTGCATTTTTCCATTTTCAAAATTCAACACACCTGTTGTGATATTTCCTTTAAACAATTTTTCGAGGTTCAACATGGCAAGTGGGGTTGGGGTAAAGGTGCTTTTATTTAATTCCTCCACATTAGTCCAAAAGCGTACATCACCTTTTTCTTTCATCAATGCAGTAAACTTTTCATTTTTTGCAAGTGTATTGCTTTCTTTTAAATCAAATATTGCTTTGCAGGCTGCTCCAATATCCCTTGCAGAAGTCCTCGTAATATTTATTGAATCCTGTATCATCCTCCGGGATAATTCATCCATTCCGGCCATTTGGGGAGCGTCTATCAAATACACGAATTTTTCTTTTGTCCACCCAATGCATACCGGTGATTTACTGATAAACTGAACACCTTCTTTTTCGCTTTCCGTACCATTTTCAGATACCTGCTGGTTAAATGCTTTAAAGAGTTTTTCATCTTTAATGCTGCCGGTAAAAGCGATGTAGGCACCCAGGCTGTCTTTAATGGTGAATAGTATAAAGTCTGTTGTTGGGTCTATGCCTGCATTCTCCGGGTTGTCTAATACACTTTTTATTGCAGCTGGTATGCTGCTATCATTATAAGCATCCTGAAAAAGTGGATTTTGTTTTATCTCTGACCAGGGCAGTTTTGCTGACAATGATTTGCCATCCAACTGCATTACAAAAGAAGCTTCTTTAGGAATTAAGCGGCCTTGTGTATTGGTTTTTGTGCAGGATGCAAGCAACAATAATATTGCACCAAAAATCATAAATTTTAAAAAATTTGTTCTTTGCATAATTTTATTTTTAAATAGTAGTGGATAATTTTTTATGGTATGTTTTTTTAGTTAGCAATTGTTTTTTTGCATCAGCTATAATGTAGGAAAAGCCCCCCAATGGTATGCGGTAAAAGTGAGTGACACAACGATGATGACCATGGCTGCTTCTTTGTTCGGACAATAATTTTCACACTAATACTTAATACTGTTTATTTATTTAAAGTAATCATACAGCCTGTCGAATACCACCACTTCCTGTAAACCTGTTTTTAAATTTTTTACCAGGCAATAATTTTGTTCCATTTCCTTGCTGCCAATGATAACGGCGTATTCAATTTTCTTTTTTTCTGCGTAGCTAAATTGTTTATGAATTTTTACAAACTCATAGTATAGTTCGCAGGAAATTCCTTTGCCTCTTAACTCCTGCATAAGGGTGAATGCAAACAGGCTTTCTTTTTCACCCATGTTAAAAAATATGGCTTTGGTGGCTGCATGCACCGCTTCGGGAAAAAGATTAAGCTCTTCCAGCACATCGTAAATCCTGTCAACCCCAAAACTAATGCCCACCCCCGGGATACCGGGTACATCAAATAACCCGTTGAGGTCATCGTACCTGCCACCGCCGCCAATGCTGCCAATATATACTTCCGGCGGGGCCTTTACTTCAAAAATAATCCCGGTGTAATAATTTAATCCCCGGGCCAGGGTAAAGTCAATTTGCAGGTTAATGCCTTTGGCTTCCCTGTACAAATATTCTATCTCTTCAATACCTTTTTTGCCGATGGGAATATTGCCCACCAGTTTTTTTATCTGTTTTAATTTTTCTTCGTTGCTACCGGTTATGGATAAGTACGCTTCAATGATTTCAATTTGTTTTTCGGTAACCTCCCTTAAAGCCAGTTCTTCCTTTACTTTCTCCAGGCCTATCTTATCCAATTTATCGATGGCAATTGTAATTACCATCATTTTATCCTGGCCGCCGCATTTATCTGCCAGGGCCGTTAAAATTTTCCTGCTGTTTATTTTTAATTCATAATCCCAAAGCCCCAGTTTGTTAAATACCTGGTGGTAAATATGGGCCAGTTCAATTTCGTTCAATAACGAAGTGCTGCCAACTATATCCGCATCACATTGGGTAAACTCCCGGTACCTGCCCCTTTGCGGCCTGTCTGCCCGCCACACCGGCTGCACCTGGTACCGCCTGTAGGGAAAAGTTAATTTATTATGGTTCATCGCCACAAACCTGGCGAAAGGAATAGTAAGGTCATATTTTAACGCCCGTTCTGTAAGTTCGTTGCTGCTTTTTCCTTCCATTAATTTATCAAAACCAATCTTTGCTTTCTCAGCATTTTTTGCATTACCCAACCCGTTGTTCAATACTTTAAAAATCAATTTATCACCTTCTTCGCCGTATTTACCCAGTAAAGTATCCAGGTTTTCCATAGCTGGTGTTTCTAATGGTTCAAATCCATACAATTCAAACTGGGCTTTAATTGTATTTAAAATATAATTTCTTTTTCGCACCACATCTGAGGAAAAATCCCTCGTGCCTTGTGGTAAAGTTGGTTTGGCCATAAAATCCGTTAATAATTTAAAAGGGGGTTCAATTTATAAAATGTTCATTCATATTTTAATTCCAGGTACAGCAGTAAATGCCTGAAATTTAATGCGGTAGTTTTAAACCTGCCACGGCATTTTGCACAATTGCATCACAGGCTTTTTCTATCAAATCATATACTTTATGATATCCGTCTTCTGCACCATACCAGGGGTCTGGCACATCTTTATTTTTACCGGGGTTACATACGTTCAGCAGCAGTGCTACTTTTTTGCTATCATATTTTTCTTTGCTGATCCATTTCATTTCTTCAATAATATCAGCAGCCATGGCATATATCATATCAAAATTTTCAAAATCCTCTTTCACAAAATCCCTGCATTGCTGTTGTCCAATATCAATTCCTCTTTTAAGCGCAACTTTTTGAGAAAGCGGGTGAGGCGGTTCACCTACATGATATCCATTTGTACCGGCACTGTCAACTTCCCAATCTAATCCTGCTTTTTTAAGCTTATCCTGTAATATTCCTTCGGCAAGCGGGCTGCGGCAAATATTACCCAGGCAAACCATCAAAATTTTCATGCAGCAAATATAAGCCCTTACCTTATTAAGTGAAAGCCGTAATGTTATGACCGGTTATTATGACCTGTTCTTTTTAAACCTGGTTTTTTTGCGGTACTCGATTTTATAGTGATATTTTTTTTTCTTTGAACAAGCTGTAAAGCCCTGATCAACATCGTTGTGTCACTCACTTTTACGTTATACCTATGTGGATCTTTTCCCACAAAATGTTTAGGTCACAGCCAACTTTCCATGCCAGTGATTTCTCCCAACACTCATTATCGATTTAAAAACACTTAAATATTTCTCTACCATTTCTTTATGGATTTTTTACATGCACGGCTCTCATTACAAACGGCGCCGGTTTTAACTTATTTTTTAATAACTAAAACCAACCAATTATGACCAGCGAATCCATCCTGAAAAGTGATGTACTTGACATTATTTTTGAAAAAAGAAATAAAGCCTACGGTGCTTATACTCTGCGTAAATTTTATGCCAGCCGTTTAATAAAATCTCTCGGCCTCATGCTGGGGCTGGTAATTATATTATCAGCTTTTACATTTTTGCCCGAAGAAAAGAAAACAGAAATAAATTTTGTGGATGTTACATTTAGTCCGACATCAGGATTGAAAGAAAAAAAATTAGAAGCACCAAAGCAACCCGTAAAGAAAGGTAATGCAGGCGCAAAAAAAATGGCAGGCACTCCCGTAATAGCTGAAAACAGTAAAACCGACAGCATAAGGACCATTGATCCCTCCGAGCCCACCGGGCCAGTTGAAATTATTGCAACCGGTGTTAATGGGGGTATTATTGATGCGCCTGGCAGCAATGAAGTAACAGAAACTGTTGAGGCAACAAAACCCGCCATTGTATTGGATGTAACAAAAGCCATCAATAACCCGGAGGTGATGCCTGAATACCCCGGAGGGTTGCTTGCCCTAAGAAAATTTCTGGAAGGAACCTGAAAAACCCCAGGGACCTTGAAGAGGGAGAAAGGATAAGTGTGAAAGTGAAATTTGTGGTAGGTTATGATGGTAAATTAAAAAGCTTTGAAACGGAGGAAGATGGTGGCAGCGAATTTAACAACGAAGTCATCAGGGTACTGAAAAAAATGCCAGGCTGGATTCCGGGGATATCAAAAGGACAAAATGTATCCGTATATTATTCTATTCCTGTTAAATTTATTAATGAAGAATAGAATGAGCATCCTGAGCACTACATTGTTTTAAATTAATTTAGTAAATTGCCTCTCCGCAAACTGTGAAGTCATTTACTTCACAGTTTTTTGCTTAAAAAATAAACTATGGCATTAGAAGAATTTGAAAGGGAACAATTGAGTGAAAGAGATAAAGGTATTATCCGCATGCGCTCTATTACTAATTATGGCATGGGTGCTTTTATGATAATTGTAGGCTGTTTCTTTATGTTTCCTATAAAACAAACACAGGGTTTTATCAATCAATACGATCCGGTATTGATTAAAATATTTGCGGTTGTATGCTGGCTGTATGGTGCCTTCCGTATTTACAGGGGGTATCAGAAAAATTATTTTACAAACTGATGAAAAAATTACGGCAAGACGAAAACTGGTTATTCATAGTTTGTATCATCTTGGTGATGATTGGATTTTCAGGTTGTACTTTAAAATCTACCGATAAAGAAATTCAGAATGATACACTTACCAGCGGTACAATTAATATTAGTGTGGATGAATCTTTTAAACCTGTTATTGATGAGCAAATAAAAATATTTGAAGGTTCGTTTCCGGGTACAAAAATTATAGCACACTATAAATCAGAAGCAGATTGCCTGAAAGATATATTGAGAGATTCAGCAACGAGGATGGTGATAGTAACCAGGGGGCTGAATAACAAAGAGGAAAAATATTTTAAAGACTCATTAAATTTTATCCCACGTTGGGATGAGCTTGCAACTGATGCCATTGCTATTGTAGTAAATGAAAGCAGTATTGATACAATTTTTTCGTTGGACAGGTTACAAAAAATGTTGTCAGGTAAAGAAGGCAAGAACGAACAAATTGTATTTGACGGGTTATCTGCTACAAGTACTGTTCGCTTTGCAATTGATAGTATTTTAAAAGGAAAGCCCATTGATACAAGTGTGGTGAAGGCAGTAAAAACCAGTAACGATGTATTAAATTATGTTTCGGAAAACAAAGAGGCTATTGGTTTTGTAGGTATAAGCTGGATAGGAAACCCGGAGGATACTTTACAGGTAAAAATGTTAAAGAAATTGAAAATGGTTTATATCAAATGTGATAATTGCACTGATTCGCCCTTTGTAAAACCAAGCCAATACAGCATCCTTACCAGAAGGTACCCTTTGGTACGTGGTTTGTATTATATCCTTAAAGAGAATTACTCAGGCCTCGGTTCAGGCTTTTTAAATTTTATGCAGTATGAACGGGGTCAGTTAATTTTCAAACGGGCTTATTTAGGCTCCAGCAAAATGGGATTCGGTATAAGAAGTGTTCAGATCAATGAAAAAATAGTAAAAGATTAGGCAATTATTAAAGAGGTTTCGATTAAAATTTAATAACATTGTAAAGACTTAAACATTTAAATAAAATGAAGAAAATTAAATCTGGATTGCTGCTGTTAAGTACTTTGTTTTTTAGTACAATGATAACTGCACAAAGTATTGAAGAGGGAAGAAAATTTTTGTATTATGAAAAATACAAAAGCGCTAAAGGGGTATTTGATAAATTGGTGGAAGCCAATCCGAATAATGTAGATGCTGTTTATTGGCTGGGACAGACACTGATAGGCATGGAAGATATAGAAGCGGCAAAAGCATTGTATCAAAAAACGTTGACGGCTAATAGTAGCAGCCCTTTATTACTTGCAGGGATGGGGCATGTAGAATTATTGCAAAACAAACCACAGGATGCCCGTAGCCGTTTTGAAACTGCACTTAGTTTAAGTCAGAATAAGAGCGTACCGGTTTTAAATGCTGTAGGATTTGCAAATTCGGATCCTGATTCAAAAAATGGGGATGGTAATTATGCAGTGGATAAACTTAAGCTGGCTACAGGTATAAAAGGCATGAAAGATCCCGATGTATATGTTAACCTGGGAGATGCGTATAAAAAAATAGGGGATGGTGGTCAGGCACAGATAGCTTATGAAGCAGCACTTGCCTTAAATCCAGGGTATGCCCGGGCCCCGTACAGGATCGGAAAGATTTACCAAACCCAGGGACAGGCCCAGGAGGAGATTTATATGAAATACTTCAACGAGTCAATCGCAAAAGATGCTGCTTATGGCCCGGTGTATAGAAATCTATCTGATTTATTTTATAACACCAATGTTACCAGGTCAGCAGAATACCTTGATAAGTATTTGGTAAATGCGGATGATGACCCTAAAAACTGTTATTACAAAGCATCTATGAAGTATGCCCAGGGGTTATTTGCCGAGGCTATTACAAAATCAAATGAGTGCCTTGCTGCACCACAACCGTACTGGAAATTATATGGTATTATCGCTTATGCACAGAATAAATTAGGTGATTCTATAAAGGCGAAAGAATCTTTTGAAAAATACTTTTCAAAAGCCAAAACAGAACAAATTGGTACGGGTGACTATTCTACCTACGCTACGGTACTTTTAAAATTTCCAGGAAATGATTCTTTAGCTGGCATTTATGTAGATAAAGCTGTAGCCCTTGATTCATTGGAGGTAAACAAGGTTACCTACCTGAAATCTATTGCCGCTTACTATGAAACGCAGAAAAAATTTAAAGAGGCTGCAGACTGGTATAATAAAATTTTAACCGTAAAGAAAAATATATCCAAAACAGATATTTACAACGCGGGGTACAATTATTTCAGGTCGGGTACTTATCAACCTTCAATAGATGTATTCAATCTGTATGGCCAAAAATTCCCTGATGATCCATTTGGCCACTATATGATCGGAAAGGCTTATTGGGCAATCGATTCAACGATGGAGCAGGGACTTGCAAATCCGGCTTTTGAAAAAGCAATCCAGGTGGGCCAGGCTGACAGAACAAAATATAAAAACCAATTAATTGGCAGTTATAAATATTTTGTTGCTTATTATGCTAATATTAAAAAGGATAAAGCAATGGCAATAAATTATTGTGATAGTGTGCTGGCTATTGATCCTGCAGATGCGGAAGCACTTAATAACAAAACGGTAATTGGGCAGATGAATATGAATGCACCAAAACCAAAACCTTCTGGAACTAAACCGGCTGAAAAAGGGACTAAACCTAAATCTCCCGACGCTAAAAAAAAATAAGAAAAATAACCAATAAACAAAACCTCACCCTTAACAAGGAGTGGGGTTTTTCTTTTTATTTATGAGATTGTTATTTGCTCACCCTGCCCTATTTTTGCAGTATGCAATTCTTTATTCTACAAGCCACTAATATAAACACAGCATCTAATTATTTGCCAATTGGTATTCAATTAATTTTTGCCATTGGCTTTATTGCAACTATGATGCTGCTTACCCATAGTTTTGGGCCGAAAAGAAAGACTTCCGAAAAATTACAGAATTTTGAAAGTGGAATTGCAATTAAAGGCAATGCCCGCCAGCCCATGGCTATCAAGTATTTTTTGGTGGCTATATTGTTTGTACTTTTTGATGTGGAGGTTATCTT
>JANMVB010000127.1:0-25051 GCA_031392305.1 Ferruginibacter sp. | reverse complement strand
GGCCGATATGATTTTGATGGATGATAACTTTGCCACCATTGTAAAAGCAGTAAGGGAAGGCAGAAGAATTTATGAGAATATCCGCAAGTTTATTTTGTATGTGCTATCCTGCAACCTCGGCGAAATACTTACTATTTTCCTGGCGCCCATTATCGGGTTTGCCATACCGTTATTGCCCATTCATATTTTATGGATCAACCTGGTAACCGATGGATTGCCCGGCCTGGCGCTGGTTGCAGAGCCCGCTGAAGAAGATATTATGCAACGTAAACCCCGCCCGCCAAAAGAAAATTTATTTGCCGGCGGATTGATCACCCGGATAGTGCTCACCGGCATCATGCTCACCGTGGCTTCCCTCTTCATCCAATGGTGGGCAGTAAAACAGGGCTACGATTTACGCACACAGCAAACCATGGTGTTTACCACTTTATGTTTTGTACAACTCGGTAATGCACTTTCGGTAAGGTCCATGTTTCACTCCATGTTTTCTTCCGTGCTGTTTGCAAACCGCGGCATGTGGGGTGCCATCATTCTCACCATAGTGCTGCAATTATTAATTGTGTATGTGCCTTTTTTACAACCTGTTTTTAAAACAACAGCCATCAACAAGGAAGCCATGATCATGATTATTTTGGTTACGCTTAGTTGTGTGCTTTGTATTGAATGTTTAAAATATTTCAGCAAAAGAATGAATGCTAAAAAAATGAAAAGCACATCAAAATAGGTGCAGTTTTTTTCGCTCTATATTTTTTGTTGTCCGGGCAAAGAAGCAGCCTTGGTGAACATCGTTGTGTCACTCACTTGTACGTCATACCTATGTGGAACTTTTCAAAACAATATGTTGAAAAAATAATTGCGTTTTATAATTTACTTCATGAAATAATTTAATGAGCTTAAATAAACTCCTTCAACAATTTTATTTCATTCCTGTAAAGAATAATCTTCTTATCATTTTCTAATTGCTTTAGCAGGCGTGATATTACTACCCTCGAAGTTGCCAGTTCATCTGCAATTTGATAGTGGGATGCTTTAATTACGCCGGAGCCGGTGTGGCGTTGTTTTTCTTTTAGATAAGCTATAAGCCGTTCATCTAATTTATGAAAAGCAATACTTTCAATAGACTTTAATAATTCTAAAAAACGTTCGTTAAAGCTCCGCATGATATAACTTTTCCAACCTGGATATTTGCAAAGCCATTCGTCTAATTTAATATGGGGTATGGCTATTAATTCTACCTCATCTTCTGCAATAGCTTTTACTTCACTTTTTTTTGCTTCCATACAACAACTATATGCCATCGAACAACTTTCGTTACTGGATAAATAATACAACAATATTTCATTGCCGCTTTCATCCATCCTCAATACTTTAATGGTTCCTTTTACAATGATGGGCATCATGCGGATATACTTGCCATAATCCATAATGAGGTCGCCTTCTTTAAAATTTTTTACTTCGCCAAACTGGTAAATTTCTTTTACTAAAGCTGGTTCAAATGCTGCGTGAAAACTGGTGGTATGATTCATTGTTAATCCAAACTTTAGTTATGATAAAACCAATCAACTAATTCTATTATTAGAAATTTTTAAAAACCAGCTTTTATATAACTCCATCCTTCTTCCTGCTTCAGTACAATTTCAATAAGTGCAGAGGGCACAAAACCAGCTTCAGTGATAACTCTGTCTTTCGAAATATTTTTATCCCTCATGGTATTTTCGCAGGCTTCAAAATTTATACCCTTTGCTTTTAACAGCCGTATTTTATCTCGAACAATAGTTTTATCGGTGAGCAGTAAATTAATACCAGGCCCATGGCATACCACTTCTAATTTTGCATCCGGTGCAGCGGTTAATACATTGTTTAATTGTTTCATCAAACCAATATGCACCAAAGTATCATCACTCGCAAGTTGAAAAACTATTTTGTGTACTTTACCAGGTACTTTGTTGTTTTGAGAAAACACTGCCAATGAAACCGACATAATCATCAGCGTAAATAAAAGTTTTTTTGTCATACTATTAGTTTTAAGAAAATTGATAATTTACTCCGGTTACCTGAGTCAATAAAGTTTGTGGAGCGTCTAATATTTTTGCATTAAGTGGAGGCGTTGGCGTTACCGGTGAATTGGTTGCCAGGTACTCCTTTAATACAGTATGCAAGGTATGCGTTGTATTTTTTGTATTGGTAACATTCCTCATCCTGCATAGCATATCATCGGGGTCGCCATCTCTTTCGCAGGCACAAATGCTGTAAGTTTTATCCAGGTCAAGGGCTGCATTGCCAATTAAAATTTCCTGCACCCTGGTTCCTTTTTCGCCAAATGCATTAAAGGATATTTTCATTCCCTTAAATTTTATTACCCAGCCCCCAAATCGCTCCGATGCATCTTTTGCAAACACATTATTCAATTCTTTTTCCAGCCACTCTTTAATTTGTTTGCCATTTACTGATCCTGTTCTTACTATACTGTCAACCGGTAGCATATCAAAAATAAAGCCCTCTGTTATGGGTATATTCCCGGTATGGTCAGGCGTTGTTCTTGGCGGGCAAAAACGAAACCCGTTCGATAATACAATATCCACTTCCGGCACCCGCCATTTTAATGCATCCAGTATCAGTGTATCAATGGGGTTTTCCACTACAAAATACCTGTATAATGGAATGGTACTGTATCCTGCGATTTTATAAATTTCTGCTTCAAATGGTTTTTCGTTGCTTTTAATTAAAGCACTTATTTCTTGTGAAGGCAGGTGTTTATCTGCTGTTATCTCTACTAATTCGTATGCATCTTTTACCACCTTTCCATTTTGTATGGTAAGGCTGAGCTTACCAACAAACGAACCAAAAGCACCCGGCTCTACTACTTTTGCATAGTTACATACAATGGGTTCCCTTACCCGTTCATGTGTATCACCTCCCAATATATAATCAACCCCTTCGCATGCAGGTAAATTTGCCAGGTAAATTTGTTGTGATAAACCGAGGTGTGCTATCACTAAAACATATACACACTGCTCCTGGTTGCGCAATACATCTGTATAATGTGACAGGTTCTCTTCCGGTTTTGTGTAAATAATTCCTTTGCTGTAGTTAGGGGATTGCCTGATAGGAACAAGGGGATCAGTGTAACCAATAAAACCGATTTTCACCCCGTTCACATTCCAGATATAGTAGGGTGGAAAAATATGTTCGCCTCTTTTGCCATCACCCAAATCATGGTACATATTGGCGCAAACTTTTGGAGCGTTTAACGAACCCAATAATGTTTGCATGGCTTTTTTATAATAAATCACTTCCCAGTTGCCGGGCAAATACAAGTTGTACCCCAATGCATTTAAAATGGGCACCATTGCTTTACCGGTGGTTTTTACAGATAGTTCACTGCCCTGGAACATATCGCCGGTATCTAATAAAAAAGTATGTTGGTTTTTCTTTTTTTCATTTTTTAAGTAGGTAGCCAAATGGGCATAGCCGCCTGCTTTACGAAACACGGCTTTGTTATTTTCCCAAAATAATTCATCATGCGGATGCACCTGGCAATGTACATCTGTAGTTTGCAAAATAGAAATGGTAAAGGGTTTGTCATCCGCAACAGTTTCCTTTGTTGTACCAGTGCAAATATTATTTGCAACAGCCATTACAGGAGTATTTATTAATAATCCTGCGCCACCAATGGTGCTTAACTTTTTAATAAAATCTCTTCTGTTATTATTCATCAGGCATGGTTAATTTAAGTGCTTCAATATTTTATTTTTAATTATTGTCCGTGCAGTAAAGCCCTGGTCAACATCGTTGTGTCACTCACTTGTACTACATACCAATTTGGATCTTTGATTGCGTAACAGTGAAAACGTAGTAGAAAAAAAAGTAACAAAAGTAAAACTGAAATCAAATTTTAAATCGTTGTATTAATTCGTGTAATTGTTGTTCTTATAATTGGTGTAATCAAATGTATTTAAACACATAAAGTAGGTAAAGCTGCCCATAGGTATTCAGTACAAGTGAGTGACACAACGATGATGCCCATTGATAAAATGCTGGTCAAAAAAAATGTATTTGAAACAACAACGCTTTCATGTTTTCAATCAATGTTATTATAATTCCGTTTACCTTTTCTTACTTCTTAACATCAGCTATTTTTCCTTGCTGCTCAACGATTGGTTTAAACGGGCCAAACTTATGTTGCGTTTCAGAAAAGTTATCAGCGTAAGGGCCATAGGGATGATCAATGGGCTTTTTATTTTTGTCTGGCCAGTCGTTTGGCACATCAATATGCGGCCTTTGTTTCGAGTTAACAAATGCAGCAATATCCCATGCTTCTTCATCAGTTAATTGCGGATTTTTATAAGTAACACCCTGCGGCATATTGTACTTTACATATTTTGCAAAACTACTTAGCCGGAATAATCCTGCGCCATCGTTGTAACTTTTTTTGCCCCATAATGCCGGGTATATAAATTCAGTTTTATCGCTGTTAAGCAACCCTTCGCCATTTGCCTGGTGGCAGCTCTGGCATTTGTTAGCATATACTATTTGCCCTTTGATAGTGTCGGCAGCACGGTCTAAATAATTCAATTCCTTCAACCCTGAGCCTTCGGCTTTTTTTCCTTTTTCTACATTAGCGCCAATGAATTTTATATAAGCAACGATTGCCTGCATTTCATTTCCTGCAGTGTCTAATATTTTACCATTCAGGCTACGCTCAATACAATCATTCACTCTTTTATAAATGGTTTCAACAGTGCCGCTCCTTGTTCGGTATTTTGGGTACATGGAAGCAACCGAACCATAATTATTTCCATACACCGCTGTGCCCGCCTGCAAATGACAGTTCTGGCAATTCATTCCATTGCTTATTTTAAGTACCGTTCCATTGGGGCCAAGGTACTTTGCAGTATGTGCAATCAACTCTTTGCCATAAGCTACCCGGGCTTTTAGTATGGTATCCGAAATGGTAGAAATAACAGGGGCAATCCAATAGTTTACTGAATTTTTTTCGGTTTGAGCAGGTGACTTCTCAGCAGTTGGTTTTTCCTTTGGCTTAGCAGGTTGACAACCAGTTAATAAAAATAAAAGCAGTAGTATAGAAGCTGGCATATATGCAGCTTTTGCAGATAATAATTTACTGATGCATGAACAAAAATAGTTCTGCATTTTACTCTCATTCTGTTTGTGGAGCATGAGTAATTATTATAAAATTAGTGCGGCAACTTTTCCCTGAAATATCCGTACACCCATGTGCCGGCAATTGCACTTAATAAAGTTACAATAATTACTGTTGCACCTGTACCAATCTGTGCAAAGAGAGGGCCCGGGCATGCACCGGTAATGGCCCAGCCTAAACCAAATAACAACCCGCCATACACCTGCCCTTTGTTAAATGATTTGGTATGAAATTCAATGCGCTCACCATACATGGTTTTGATGTTAAATTTTTTAATCAGCCAAACAGAAATCATTCCCACCACTACGGCACTGCCAATTACACCATACATGTGAAATGATTGTAAGCGGAACATTTCCTGTATGCGGAACCAACTGATAATTTCTGCCTTTACAAAAACGATCCCAAAAATAATACCCACCACCAGGTACTTAATGTTGTGGTACCATTTATGCGTGAGATGACTTTCATTTATACCAATGGTATCGAGTGAACGAACCTCAAAATCTGTATTTGTTTCTACTGCCTGCATGTGAAAATGATTAAAGTGAAAGTATAAATGGAAGAATAAGGTTAGCCATAATAAAGCCCCCAATCATAAAGCAACAGGTAGCAATTAATGAGGGCCATTGTAAAGTAGATAAACCCATAATGGCATGGCCGCTGGTACAACCACCTGCATACCTTGTACCAAAGCCAATCATAAAACCGCCCGCTACCATTAATAAAAAACCTTTTATTGAAAGCAGTGCATGCCAGTTAAATATTTGTACAGGCATCAGGCTGCTGTAATCGGTAATTCCATAGCCCGCTAATTCTGTTGCCAGCTTCGGATTAATTTGTATGGCTTCAGCATTGGTCAACAAATTGATTGCGATCAATCCGCCAAAGAATATTCCAACTACAAAAAATAAATTCCATGCTTCTCTTTTCCACTCATATTTAAAAAATGGAATGTTGGCAGGAATGCATGCTGCACATACATGCCGCAGTGATGAACTGATGCCAAATGATTTATTACCAATAATTAAAAGGGTAGGCACCGTAAGCCCAATTAAAGGGCCGGCTACATACCAGGGCCAGGGTTGTTTGATCCACTCAATAAAACTCATAATTATTTATTTGCTTTTTTTGTATAGGCAAAAGTAGATTTTTACCTGGTAGGGTTTGGTAACAAAGGTTACATAGTAGGAGGGTGGGGGATGCTGGTGGTATTTGTCAATTATTATGCCTGCATAGATAGACATACAATATTTATTAATCCCTGCTTTTTGTTCTTTAATAAAACTAAAGCCATCTTTAAAGAATTACTTGCCTTTTATATAGACATTTTAAAGCTGACGCATTTCAGCGGTACATATAAATGTGAGTGAAAGATGATACCTGTTGTAGAACAATAGGCGGTACCATGAAAACTCAAAACCAACGCCAGGATAGTATCATTTTCCTCTGAATATAATACTTACATCCACGAATAAAGAATTGCTGGACGAAAAGGAATTTATTGATTGAGCAAGTGTATCAATTTAGCCGTTTGTACTGGAAAAGTGTAAGCCAGCAAAATTTTCCTTTCATGTTGGCTTATCCCGAAATGGTGGCAGAAATGTTTCCGTACTTTGGGTACGACAAACTGCCATAATTTGAGGAATTAGCTTTGTGTTTTTTGTAATTTTTTAGCATGAATATATTGTTTAAATTTTAAAAAATACCGGCAATTAATAAACTCATTTGTCCAGAGGTATTTCTACTATTATTTCACAACCTTTATCCGGCGCTGAATTTAAAATGAATTTACCTGACAATGATTCGGCTCTTTTTTTAATGTTACTCAGGCCAATTCCTTTTTTTGTTGTCTTTGTATTAAATCCTTTTCCATTGTCAAATATCCTCATGCTGAGAGTATTTCCAGATAATATTACGGCTATTTCAATCACACTTGCTTCTGCATATTTTATAATATTTTTTGTTTGTTCCTGCAATATCCTGTATAAATTTATCTGGATATTATTAGGTAGGGTCGTTTCCGTTATTTCATCAAAATAAAAGTTTATACTGAATTGATTATCTAAATTTAGATTTACCAACAGGTTTTCAAATAAGTCCTTTAACGAAATGTCTTCAAAACTGACAGGTGCTAAATGATGTGAGAGTTTACGGGTTTCATTTAAGGCATCTGTAATATATCCCATCGCATCATTAATAAAGCCGGTTTTCCTGGATGTATCCACTTCTTTTGATTTTGTCATACCAAGTGTTAGCAATGTTCCGGCTAAAATCTGGTTTATGTTATCGTGTAATTCAGCTCCCAGAAAATTGCGTTCCTGCTCCTGTGCATCTATAATTGCTTTTGCAGTCCGTATTTCCTCCTCCACCTGGTAAGTAATATCCTGCATAGCGCCAATCATCCTGATGGGTTTGCCGCTTTCATCAAATAGTACAAAAGCTCTGTCAAATATATTTTTATAAGAGCCATCTGCGCAACGAAAACGATAGGTTAATTGAAACCTTTGCACACCCTTTTCAAAAATATCACCTAATGACTCTATTACTTTTTCAAAATCTTCTGAGTGTAATTTTTCATTCCACCAGTCAACCACATTTTCTATCTCCGATGCTTTGTATCCAAATATTTTACTGATTCCATCATTATAAATCATTGTATTGTTTACTATATCCCAATCCCAGATTGTATCGCTGGTTGCGTCGGCAAGTATATCATACCGTTCAATAGCCTTATTTGTTACCAGTTCTGCATTTTTACGTTCGGTTACATCCCTCATATTTGTAACAATTGCTTTCACGTTTTCATCATCCAGCAGGTTTATTGCTGTCCCTTCCAGGAAAATATAATTCCCGTTTTTATGAAGAGATCGGATTGAAAGCGAATGCAATTTTCCGGGATTAGCTATTAAACCGGCCCAAGTATTTTTCAATAAATCTCTGTCATCGGGGTGTATTATGTTTTCTATTCCCATACTTGCCAATTCATCAACTGTCCAGCCTGTTACCCTTACAACCGATGGCGACCTGTAAATAGTTTTAAAATTTTTGTCTACTAATGCAATAATGCCATTATTATTTTCAATCAGTGTGCGGAATTTTTTTTCATTCCGGCTCACTATCTCCCCTGCTTTTTTAAGTTCAGTAATGTCAATGTGCATCATCACCACTTTTGGTGAATCATCAGAAAAATTTACAATCCTTAGCAAAAACCAGCGCTGCTCATCCACTGAATCACAGGGATATTCCATTTCGAAAAATGGGATTTCCTTTTGTATTACCTGTTGAAATCCGTTCAAAGCTTTTGCAGCTGATGTGTCGCCTCCCCCTGCTGATACACTACAAACCTCAATATAATTGCTTCCTACCCCTGTTCGCTCCAGAACTGTTTCTCCATTAGCTATTGAAAAGTCGTCCCATGCTTTATTGACAGATATAATATTGCCGTTGGCTTCAATAACTGCAATATGATAATTTATTGATGTTAAAATACTCTTGCTAAAAATTTCACTTTCCCGTAGTAACTGTTCTGCTTTTTTTCGTTCAGTAACATCTCTGGCAATGGCAATTGCCTTTCCATCAGTCAGCATTTTTACTGTTACTTCCGTTTCCATAAGAGAGCCGTCTTTTCGCATTAAATTCCTGTAAAGTGTTTTGATTTCTCCGGCAAGTATGGCAGCATAGTTATACTGGTTAACAACGATGTCATCCACCAGAATATCGGTTAGCTTAAGTTTAGCATATTCTTCCTTTGAATAACCCAGCATGGTATAACAGGCTTTGTTAAATTCATGAATAGTTCCATCAAATGAATAAATAAGAATTGCATCGCTGGCCTGTTCAACCAGGTTCCGGTATTTTTCTTCGCTTTCTTTTTGTGCCTGCTCGTTTTTTTTCCGCTCTGTTATATCCCTGAAGAAAACGGAAATACCGTCAGAAGATGGATAAACATGGGTTTCAAACCATTTGTCCCATGTGGGGTTATACTCTTCGTGATAAAAATATTTTTGTTCTTCAATTGCCTGGAAGTATACTTTTTGAAAAGGTAATTCAACCCATTCAGGATTTTCCTCCCATATATTTTTTCCAATTAATTCTTCGGGGGTTTTGTTTAAAAGAGAGGCAGCCTTTTCATTCAGGTAAGTGTAGCGCCATTTGTCATCAAGCGACAGGAAACAATCGGTGATTCTTTCAAAAATCAGCCGGTATTTTTCTTCGCTATTCTTTAATTGTCCTTCAATTTTATTCTTTTCTGTATTATCATTGAACACTACAACCGCTCCCGAAATATTTCCCAGTGAATCAAGTAATGGTGCACCCGAATTGCTGATGATGAACGAGCCTGTATGCTTTGCCTTCAGGATAGTATTGTTTTCCATTTCAATTATTTTACCCTGTTTAATTATACGGCTTGCAATGTTTTCAAAAGGCCTGCCCGTTTCTTCGTTTACTACATCATACACATTTTGTAGTGGTTGTTTTTTTGCCTCCTGCCAGTTCCACCCGGTAAGCTGCTCTGCTGCAGGGTTCATATAAACTATATCGCCTTTTTTATCGGTGGTTATCAATCCTTCGCCAAGGCTGTTGAGGGTTACTTTAAAATGCTCCTTACTCATCCTCAATTCATCACTTATTCTTTTTTTACGGCGAATTTCTAATATTAGAAAATAAAAAACCATTACTATTAACAACATGGATGCAGCAATACCTATGTAAGCTAATTTATTATTCCTGCTGCTTATCTTAAGAAATCCTGTTTGCGATTTTTTGAGGGCTGAAAGGATATTGCTATTGATCCGGTTATTGATTTTTGTAATCGAGTCAGACAGGTTTAAGCCCTTATGCGTTGCAATTAATGCCATTGCAGCTTTGCGGTTGTTATTATCACACAGCATTTTTACCCGTTGCATGAAAGCGATTTTTTGCTGAATCAAACTATCCGACTTTAAAAAAAGTGTAACATCCGAATCATCTTCATTGCGCTTATCCAATTGCTGTACCTGTTTGTAAGTGGCACGGATGGAATCAATGGTAGCATCAAATTTTTCTACAAATATCCTGTCACCTGAAATGGCATAGCCCCGTTCACCCGATTCGGCATTTTTAATGTAAAGACGCAGCATTGTTACCTGATTATTCAGCTCTGTGGTTCTAACCTGGTTCGCAAACTCAACTTCAAGCCAGTTGTTTTGCAATGCAAAACGGACAATGACTGAACCCAGTAATACCATTGAAAAAATGAGCACAAACAGTAACACTCTTGCCCTGCTGAACCATCCCGCTATTTGTTTTATCTGTTTGTGCATTGTATATTGGTTTTTCTTTGTTTTAAATATTGATTACCTACACATTTTTATTTGCTGCAATGGCTTTGATAAGCCCCGGTATTTTTTCAAACTCAAGAAACTTATCTAAAAAAATAGTTGCGCCAAGTAATTTGCATTGCTCTATAACTGTGTTATTGATGTGAATAGATAAAATGATGATGCTGGTAGGATGCCCCATTTCTTTTATTGCCTGCAATATTTCCATTGAGCCATTACCTGGTAAATTCATGCCCAGCAAAACAACCGCAGGTTTATTTTCTTTAAATAATTGTATGGCAGTTTCGTAACTGGTAGCACCGTAAATAATTACTGTATTATTTTCCGTTGCAATTATATTCTTTAGACTTTCTGTTATTTGAGCCGAGCTGTCTGCAATAAGTACCTTCATCTGCTTTATTTATACAAAGCACCCGTAATTATACGTGGAAAAAGATAGCAGTTGCAGCCTTGCTTGGGTAGGGTGATTGGCATTAATTGAGGTAGTAATACTACTACCTGCTGGTGGGGAACCAAATAAATGGTTTTTTATAGTGGTATGTCAGAAATAATATGGTGGGCAATGGCATATCGGGTAAGCTCTGAATTGGTTGTTAAACCGAGCTTTTCAAGAATGCGGCTCCGGTGGGTACTTACAGTGGTTAAGGCAGATGAAAGGGACTGGGCTACCTGGGTTACTGTTTTTCCTTCGGCAAGCAGCTTAAGGATATCAAGTTCCCGGTTGGTAAGAATTTCATGTGGTCTTTTGCTGGTATCAACATTCATCAATAATTTTTCTGCTATCTCGGGAGTAATGTATTTTTTACCCAAAGCAATGCGGCGTACAGCGTTAATTAATTCAAATGGCGCTGCGTTCTTATTCATGTAACCGGAGCCGCCTGCTTTTAACACCCTTACTGCATAAAGATCTTCTGTAAAAACGCTGAGTATTAAAACCGGCAAATGGGGCTTTATGAGCTGTATTTGTTCCAGGGCATCCAGCCCGGTGATGCCGGGCATATCAAGGTCGGAAATGACCAGGTCAAAATCATGAAATGTTATTTCCTTAATAATGGACTCCCCATCACACACTTCAGTAATTTCCATGGCAGGAAATTCATCCTTCAGTATTTGTATAAGACCACGGCGTATAAAGCTGTGGTCGTCGGCTAAAAGAATTCGTTTCATGATATGTTTTTTTCTTTGCCACGAAGGCGCAAAGGTCATAAGTTGATGTTGCTTTGTGCCTTACAAGCTGTTTAAAAAAGATTTATTTGTTAACCAGCTTCGGTATTTTATAGCAGCGACATTGGCGACGCTCCGTTCAAGAGTTGTAAAAATGGCATCATTGGCATTATAACAAAGTCTTAAAAACTAAATTAAGACAGCTTCTTAGTGGCTATGTATTCTTATACGGTAACCTAATCACAATCTTAGTTCCTTTCCCCGGCGATGAAATCAAATCAATTTTTCCATTTAGTGAATGTACCCTTTCCTTCATCCCCAGCAGCCCAAATGATTTTTTATTTTGCACTGCTACAACATCAAACCCTTTTCCATCATCTTCAATGGCCAGTATGATACTATCGTTAATTATGTTTAACGAGCTTACCACTTTACCTGCCCCTGCATAACGCATAATATTGGTAAGTGATTCCTGGTAAACCCTGAAAATGCAGGTAGCAGTTTCCTGTGGTACTTTTAAGCTACTTTGGTTACTTGCAAAATGTACAGGCGTACCTGTGCTTTCGGTAAACTGGCGCTCCTGCCATTGCAGGGCTTCCAGCAAACCATTATCATCCAGCACGGCGGGCCGCAGCTCGTTTAAAATTTTTCTTACAGATTGATGGCTTCCATCCAGTAATTCCAGAATGTTTTGCAGTTTGTCTTTTACTACAGATGTTTCCGCAGGAATTTGCTTATCAATCCAAACAGTATCCATTTTAATGGCGGTAAGCTGCTGCCCCAGTTCATCATGTATTTCCCGGCCAATGCGTTTGCGTTCTTCTTCACGAATGTTTTGCAGGTGGGCTGTTAACTGGCGCAGTTGTTCTGTCGTATTTGTAATTTCTTCTTCAGCTTTTTTGCGTTCAGTAATATCACGGGTTACGCCCAACAGGTTTATTGTTTTTCCCGCTGTGTCTTTTAGCGGAACAGCTTGTGTTTCCAGCCAACGGTGCCCACCTTTTAAACCGGTTACTTCAAATTCAAAAGTTCCGGATTGGCCATTGAATACTTCTGTACTTAAGCTGCTAAAACCCGCCCGGTATTTCTCATCCACCAGCTCCGTCATGCGATGGCCTAGTACCTGTTGCTCATTGTCAGCTTCTATCATAGCCAGCCCGGCAGGATTCATGGATAGTAATTCGCCTTTGCTATTAAGTACTTTTACACATTCGGGTTCGGTATCTAAAATGGTGCGGAGATAGCTTTCACTTTCTTTCAGTGCCTCTTCCGCTTTTTTTATTCCAGAAATATCTGTCATCGAACCAATCATCCGTAGAGCTTTTCCTGTTTCATCCCTGCTGATAAAAGCCCGGTCGAAAAATGGCAGATAACTGCCATCGGCTTTTTGAAAAAGAAATTCATCGGCCCATGTATCCGAAGTTCCGGCCAGGGTTTTCCGGAGTTTGGTAATTACTCTTTCACTATCATCTGGATGAAGTTTTATTTTCCAGCCTTCTATATCCGGTTTTATATTTCCCACAGCAATATCCGAATTGAAAAGCAGGAGAAAGGTATCGTTATGCCAGCTTTCGCCAGTAACCAGATCCAATTCATACACCGCATCATTGGTGGCACGGGCAATCATTTCAAACCTTTCATTTGCTTCTTTAATTTTCAGTTCTGCCTTTTTGCTTTCAGTAATATCTGTCATGATGCCATCCCATATTACGCTGCCATCGGCCAGTTTGCGGGGGGTGGATTGGATATGCACCCAACCTTGTTCACCTGGTAAATGTTTGCTTCGTACTTCTATATTAAATGGCGACATGTTTTTAAATGAAACTTCTTCGGCAGCAGCAACTGTCGGCACTTCTTCTTCATTAACGATGCCATAGAGCAATAAAGGGTCTTGAATCACTTCTTCCGGCGTATGGGCCGTGAACTTCATTACCGATTTGCTTACGTAAGTAAATTTCATTTCCCCATCATGTTCTCTGAGCAACTGGTACATCATGGTACCGGGTAAATTATTGCTGAGTGTTTGCAGTTGGATAGCTTTTCTTTTATCTCGGATTCCACTTTTTTTCTTTCGGTGATATCCATCATACTGCCAAGCATCTTGCTGGCTTTGCCTGCTGCATTTCGTTCAATATAAGTTCGGTTATATATATTTATCCATCCTTTATTTTCTGTGTAAAGCCTGTATTCTGTATCAAAACTGGTTACATCTGAAGCAAGGGCATCATCAATGGTTTGCAACATACGTTCCCGGTCTTCATCATGCAGCCTCCGTTTCCATTCGTCATCTCCGGGTTCCGGATCGGCCCTCGTTAATCCATACATGTTCATATGTATTTCATTGCCCCAAAACTCATTGGTTTCAAGGTTCCATTCCCATACAGCATCATTGGCGGCTTTACCAATTAACTCAAATCGTTGAATTGATTTTAAGGTCTCTTCTACCGCTTTTTTCCTGGCCACGATCTGTTTAACCAATACTTCTTTATGTTTTTCATTTTGTTCATACAATTGGGCATTTTCAATGGTACGTGCTACCTGTAGGGCAACTGATTGAAAGTGTTCTGTTTCAATTGTTGTAAATATTCTTTTTACAGTTCTGGAATAAATTTTAAGTATCCCAATTACTTTATTACCTGAAAGAAGCGGTGCCCCCAGGCAGGATTTATAATTAAACTTTACCAGCCCCTGTTTTCTTCCCTTAATTATCCCCTGGTCTTTGTCAGTATCTTCTATAGCCAGGTATTTTTTTTGCTGAATAATTTCAGTAAAAAAAGGTGTTGTTGAATCCAGTAAGGTTTCCTCTTCATGACTTTCTAATCCAATGGCTGAAAGCAACTCTAAACTTTCTTTTTTTAAAAGATGGATGGTACAAACATCTGTTTCAAAAGCTTCTTTTACTTTAATCAGAAATTCATTGGCTTGTTCAGACGATGAAAATTTATCTATCCTGAGTTCACGGACCGACGAAAGAATTGTAAACCTTTTGATTGAGCTTTCGAGTTCCTCCGTTTTATCGATAATGCTTTTTTGTAATTGCTCATCGCTGATTCTCTTTTCCAGCTGTAATTTTTCAAACTTTCCTTTATAAGTGAGTATAGAAAAAATATCTTCCTTACTTTTTTTTACAGAAGATTCATCATAATTTTTTCTGTCATTATCCAGGTAACGGAGATAAAGCCATAAAACAGCAGCAAAAAACACCGCCACCGCCGATTTGCTAACCAACTGGCTTACAATTTTATTTTCCAAACCAGCACTGCCCCAAAAACTGCCCAATGAAAATACAATTGCATCAAAGTTTAGTACCATCAACATGGTTATTAAAAGCCGGGTAAATAAATTCAGCCGCTTTATTTTAGTAAAGAAAAATTCATAAAGTATGACCATGATAAAGGCATCCAGTATCAGCGTAAAAGTGCCAACAAAAAAAAATCGGAAATTTATGCTAAAAAAATTGGGGGCAGTGCCGGAAGAAGAAATAATATCCTGCATTACCGTTTCCTGCAGGTTTGTAATGGAAGCTAATAAAGTAATTGAGAAATTTGCCAGTACAATGCCCATAATAAGTACCTGGGTACTGCGTACTCCTTCTTTGATATAAATAAATAAAATAGCAAAAAGACTTGAAGTGAAAAGAATGACTGAGCCGGGTGATACGGATATGTCTCCGAATAATTTTATATAAAAAGATGAAGCCAGTACGGTCTGGAAATATTGATTGGCTCCCAAAAATATATATAATGGCACCATGCCAAACCGGAATTTTAACCGGTAAAATAAAATGATGAGCAGTGAAACAAAAAACAGTTCGGCTAAAATGGATAATACAATATACATGAACGTTTCAAATTATTTTCTTTATCTAATTCAAAAATAAAAACCCTCCATCATTAATGTCCGGGTCCTGTCATTATAACCGGGGTTTATTTTTCAATGCTTCCAGTTCTTCTTTCAGTTCTATCATCCTGGCTTCACGGCCAACAAATAAATCATTTATTTCTTCCAGTTCAATATTTATTTTTTCCAGTTCGGTAGTGCGTTCTTTAACCCGTAATTCCAGGTCAAGGTTTAATTGAAGAATCTTTTCTTCTGCTTTTTTGCGTTCAGTAATATCCCGTACAAAGGTCAAAAGTCTTCCATCAGAAAGCAGTTTTGCATTAATTTCTATATAAAACGGCGTGCTGTTCTTTCGTTTCATTAACCTTTCAGTATTTACAGTTTTCCCCTGTTTCAATTCATCAAAATGAAAAGGCTCTCTTTGGATATTTTCTAAAATGGCAAAGTCGTAGATTGACATTTTCAATAATTCTTCTTCTGAATATTCTGATAATTTACATGCACTGGTATTCACGCTAATAAACCTGCCGTTGGCATCAGCTATAAAAATGGCATCGGAGGCCTGCTCTACCAGCGTACGGTATTTTTCTTCGCTTTCTTTTATTTTAGTGTCCTTATAGTAACGCTCCAATATAATTTTTACCTGGTTGGCAGCCCGGTCAATTAATGCTAAATCTGCTTCAGTAGGGGTGCGGCATTCTCTGTAATAAATGGCAAAAGTGCCATACACTTTACCTTCGGTATTTATAATGGGTGTAGACCATGAAGCCTTTAATCCAAAACCAAGTGCAAAATCACGATAGTTCACCCAGAGTGGATCGGTGGCAATGTCAGACACAATTACTCTTTCTTTCCTGTAAGCAGCCGTACCGCATGAACCGGCAACAGGGCCGATTGGTTCCCCATCAATGCCTTTATTAAAGGCATCGGCCAGACTGGGTGCTGCCCCATGCTTTATATGGGTTCCCTTATCATCTAATAATAAAATTGAACAAAGTGCAATATCGGAATAGGATTCATAATTTAAGGCCACTGTCTTCAGGACTTCTTCTAACTGCTTTTCTGTAGCTATCATTTCCATCACAGTTTTTTCACCCGCAAGAATTAAATTCGTTTTTTTGCTTTCCGTTACATCTAATATTAATGAAAGTATCGAGTTCACCCTACCTTCCTCATCTTTAAGTACCGAATTGAACCACTGGCAATAAATTATATTGCCTGCTTTGGTATTATTTCTGTTAATTATACTGTTATGGTTTACTTCCCCTGACATCAGTTGTTCTCCAATGATTCCAACGGCTTCGGCATCTTCTTTCAATACCAGGCTTAAGTCATTAAAATGTTTATTCGCTACTTCCGTTTCTTTCCATCCGAATATGTTTTCTGCCTGGGCCGACCATTTCCTTATAATAAAATTTTTATCCCATTCAATAATAGCTAAAGGGGTATTGTGAAGATGGCGTGTTAACCACTGGTGGGCTACCCGTAAATCTTCTTCTGCTTTTTTACTTTCAGTAATATCTGATGTAACTCCGAATATTTGTTTGGGTGTCCCATCTGGCTTTCTTAAAAAAATGGACTCTTTACAATTCACCCAGTGCCAGTTTCCTTTTTTATCCCTCAACCTGTATTGATGTGTGATGCATTCTTTATCTTCGGCATTTGCATATTTTGGATAAGTATTAAGAAGATAATAGTCAAAATCTTTAGGATGCATCAGGATCGGTACTACCTGGTTGCCCATTTGTTTTATCTCATCATCAGAATATCCAAGAGTTGTTTGTATGCCTTCATTTGCATAAATATTTTTTCTTTCTTCAATATCGTAGATGTAAATAATATCCGGCGAAGCGTTAATAATGCTTTCAATAAAATTATTCTTTTCTTTCAGTGATTCTTCAGCATTTTTCTTTTCCGTTATATCCCGGAAGAAAATGGACAAGCCATCTGGTGATGGATAAATATGATTCTCGAACCAAAGGTTATAAGGTGCATAATATTCTTCCAGGTAAATGTATTGCTGGGTTTCCAACGCCTTGTAATAAGCCTTATAAAATGATTGGTTAATGCCTTCCGGAAATTCGGCCCAGATATTTTTACCAATCATAGTTTTGGGTACACGGTTAAAAATTTCACCGGCTTTTTTATTCATATAGGTATAACACCAGTTATTATCTAACCCTACAAATGCATCGGTAATCCGTTCGAAGGTTTCAGATATAATATTTTTTGATTTTAGTATTTCATCCGTTCTTTTCAATACTTTCTTGTCCAGCTCCCGATTCATTTCTATCAGCTTATCTTCTGCTTTCCTTCTTTCTTCTATTTCACTTAGTAATTGTTGGTTGATTTGCTGTATTTCCTCTTTTTCGGCCTGGTCTTTTTTTGCCAAAATAAATTCTGTTACATCCTTCACACGATGAATAATATATACCACTTCATTGCTTGAATCAAGCACCGGTTTATTGATGGGGCTCCAATAGCGTTGTTCACATGTTCCATCCGGTTTTCGGATGTCATATTTTTGAATTGCCATTGTATGGGAAGCTTTATGATGCAAAACATAATTTAATGAAAAGCGAAGATTGGAAACTCCTGTGGCGCTGCTGTTATCAGGATTGTCAGGGAAGATTTCATAAAGATGGTGTCCTATTATATCCAATCTTTTGGTCATAGTTGCCTTTAGGTAAGCATCGCTTACTGCAACAATGGTTAAATCGGGTAAAAGAGCCAGATTTAGACCCGGAGCCGATTCAAAAAGTGATTTAAAATCAGGCCGTATTGCTTTTGGCATAAACAGGCTTTTTAATTATAACGTAATATGATTAATTTGCTGGCAGGCGATTTCGAATGCCCTATATCATTTATTCTTTTAGGTTCATCAAGAAAAAAACATTAATTACAGCGATAACTGAAAGTAAGATAAGGGGAGTATCTGTAAAGCGAATTTTAGCAGTTTTTATATTAAGCTTCATAAGCGGCTGATTTGTTAGTGAGCCAATTCCTGTTACAGTAAAAATCTTCCATTTTGTAAGTTAGGATAAAATAAGTTTAATCAGCCTACTTAAGCTCCTACAGCTCCAATAGCAAAACTTCTTATCGCAAATCGAATCGCCAAGAAAATAAATATTGCCCAAAGTTACGGCCATCCAAAAAAATAAAATAAAACCTGGCTAAAATAAGTCGGCTGAATAGTGCCATAATGATACTTTTTGTATCTGATATTTATCACCAGTTTAGGTTCACATTTGAAGTCACAAAAACAAAAAAGCAGCTACTATAAAATCATAACTGCTTCTTTTTAAGTGGGAGTTAACGGGTTCCAACCGCCGACCCTCTGCTTGTAAGAAGAATAAAATTCTTTATTCTCTCTGACTTGATTGCAGAAAATGCAGTTAGGGACTAAAGCTGATTTAATTTTACTGATTTTGAAGATGAATTTACTTATAATAACGCCATTCTATTCCGTCCGGGAAAATTATACCCGTCATTCCTTCAAAGCATACAAGTGAATGTGACTTCTCCTCATTTAGTAAAAAAATTACTATCCTGCCGGAGAGGATTCGATGCCAAAAACTATTAAAATTATTAACGTAAATTTCTGAAAGTTTACGATAGGTTTGCAACAATTTTTCATCAAGCCTTATAATAAGCTTGTAAATATTGGCGTAAGGTCATTAACCGGAACTCTCTTTGAAAGTTTACATTAAATAATTAATTATGGCAGAAATTGCTACTCAGAATATTTTCGCTAACCCTGTAAAAAGAATATTAAAAGTTATTCAATTAGAGAAAAATGAAATATCCTCTGTATATTTTTATGCCGTACTTAATGGGTTAATTCAACTTTCTTTGCCACTCGGTATTCAATCTATTATCAGTTTTGTTTTAGGCGGCTCCATCTCTACTTCATTGATGGTACTTATTTTTTTAGTGGTGGTAGGTGTATTTCTCAATGGTATGTTGCAGGTAAACCAAATGCGATTGATTGAAAAAGTACAGCAAAAAATATTTTTACGCTACTCCTTCGAATTTGCTGATCGTATCCCCAAACTTAATTTATCGGCTGTAGATGGTTATTATTTACCGGAACTGGTCAATCGTTTTTTTGATATTGTATCCCTGCAAAAGGGAATCTCAAAATTACTATTAGATATACCGGCCGCCACCATTCAAATTATTTTTGGTTTGGTACTATTATCTTTTTACCATCCCGTATTTATTTTTTTTGGAATATTCCTGCTACTCATTGTTTATTTAATATTACGAATAACCAGCGCCAGGGGCATGGAATCCAGTTTAAAAGAAAGTGATTTTAAATATGCTGTTGCAGGGTGGTTGCAGGAAATGAGCAGGGTAGTTAAATCTTTTAAATTTGCTAAGCACACTTCCTTAAATATTGAAAAAACAGATAGGTTGGTTACAGGGTATTTACAATCAAGAACCACCCATTTTAAAGTGTTGCTTTGGCAGTATTGGAGCTTAATTGGATTTAAGGTTTTAATTACCGCTATCATGTTAATTGTAGGCAGTATTTTATTAGTAAATCAGCAATTAAATATTGGACAGTTTATCGCAGCCGAAATTGTAATATTAATGATGATTACTTCAGTAGAAAAATTAATCGTAAACCTTGGCAACGTTTATGATGTGTTAACTTCTGTAGAAAAATTAGGTAAGGTTACCGATAAGCCAACAGAGGAAGAAGGAAATATAGAATTAGTGAACGGGCAAGAAGGATTATCAATAGAAATGAACCATGTAAATTTTAATTATACTGATAATTCCAATGGAATAAATAATGCGTTAAGTGGCATAAATCTGGTGATTGAAAAAAATGAAAAAGTTTGCATCATGGGTCGTGCCGGTTCAGGTAAGTCCACGTTACTGCGTTTACTTACAGGCGCATATAAAAATTTTAGTGGTAGCCTGCTCATTAATAATATACCTGTAACCAATTACAAGTTACAATCCCTGCGTTCACAAACGGGCATACTATTTAGTCAGCAGGATATTTTTGAAGGCACTCTTTTAGAAAATATCGCTATGGGATGGCCCAATATATCCGCCCGGCACATTATAGAAGTGGCGGAAAAGATCGGTTTAAAAAAATACATAGCTGAATTGCCGGATGGCTTTAATACCTATTTATACCCGGCGGGTAAAAAATTACCGCAAAAAATCATTCAAAAAATATTGTTGTTAAGGGCTTTGATCGATCATCCCCGTTTAGTAATGTTAGAAGAACCATTTAACGGTATTGAAGAAAAAATTAAGCGGCAAATTATTGATTATTTATTGCAGGGTACACCAAACCAAACCCTGTTGGTTATTAGCAATGATTATGAATTCGCCTCCAAATGCGATAAAGTAATTTATATGCAGGAAGGAGCTGTTAAAGCGATGGGAAACTGGAACACGGTAGAACCTTTAATAAAAAATTAGAGCTATGAATTTTATTGAAATTAATATAGATGACCAACTGCATAACGAAAACACCATTCGCTCTTTTTCAAAAATTTACCGGGTTCGTAAAAAGAGCAAAGTAAGGTATTGGCTGTTGGGAATTTTAACCGGGCTGCTGGTTTTACTTTTTATACCATGGACACAAAATATACGTGCTACCGGTGCTATCACTACTTTAAGGCAGGAACAGCGGCCCCAGCAATTGAATACCATCATACCCGGTAAAGTGGCGAAGTGGCATGTAAAGGAAGGCGATTATGTAAAGGCGGGAGATACTATCATGAAGTTATCTGAAATTAAGGATGACTATTTAGATCCCAATTTATTAAACAGAACGCAGGAGCAACTGGAAGCTAAAGAAGCAAGTGTGGAAGGATATAAAGACAAAGCAGGCGCTGCAGATATGCAAATAAGCGCCCTCTCGCAGGGAAGAGCATTAAAAATATCTCAGATAGAAAATAAGTTTCGCCAGCAACGAATGAAGGTACAAAGCGATAGTATGGAAATGCTTGCTGCCAACAATGACTTTGCAATTGCCGCAGAACAATTTCGCCGGCAAAAAAATATGTATGATAGTGGACTCGTTTCTTTAACACAATTGGAGCAAAGAAATATGAGTTATCAAACTACCACCGCAAAGAAAACCAGTGCTGAAATAAAATTTTTAAATGCAAAGCAGGAGTTACTCATTTTGCAATTGGAGGTGAATGGCACCATGCAGGAGTACAACGAAAAAATATCAAAAGCATCAGGCGACCGTTTTCAATCCATCTCTCAAATCGCAAGCGGGCAGGGTGAAATATCCAAATTGCGAAATCAATATATGAATTATGATATCCGGAGCAAATTATATTTTATTACAGCGCCTCAAAGCGGCCAGGTTGTAAAAGCCAAAAAAGCCGGTATTGGCGAAATTGTAAAAGAGGGTGAAATGATTGTTGAGATTGTACCTGATAACATTCAATACGCCGTAGAAATTTTTGTGCGGCCGGTTGATTTACCGTTATTGGAGATAGGGCAAAAAGTGCGGTTTATGTTTGATGGCTTTCCTGCTGTTGTATTTAGTGGCTGGCCCGAAAGTTCTTATGGTACTTTTGGCGGCAAAGTAGCAGCTATCGAAAGCTCAGTGAGTGATAACGGCAAATTCAGGGTATTGGTAGCAGAAGATGCAGCAGAAAAAAAATGGCCGCTGCAATTAAAAATGGGTACCGGTGCACAAGCCATGGCTTTGATAAAGGATGTTCCGGTTTGGTATGAACTATGGAGAAACATCAATGGCTTTCCGCCTGATTACTATAAAACCAATCAGCAAAAAGATGGGAAAGAAAAAAAATAAAATCAGATCAATTGCAAATAGATGTTACGAATAAGTGAACTACTTTTTATTGTATTAGCGCCTATGTTCTGTTTTGCGCAAAATTCTTTGCCCGATACTGCTACTTTAACTTCCGATGATTTTATAACTATCGTAAAAAAATACCATCCTATTGTAAAACAGGCAGGTATCAACATTGAAAAAGCGAAAGCAGCTATTGTAATTGCCCGTGGTGGATTCGATCCCCTTGCTTACGTAAACAGCGAACAAAAAACCTTCGATGGAAAAAATTACTATCAATATACCAACCCTGAACTAAAAATTCCTACCTGGTATGGTATAGAAGTGAAGGCGGGATTAGAAAATAATGGAGGCCAATTTTTAAACAGTGAATCTACAAAGGGTAGAACCAGTTATGTTGGCATATCACTTCCATTAGCAAAAAATCTGCTGATAGATAATCGCAGGGCTATTTTACAGCAATCCAAAATTTTCAGGCTGCAAAGTGAAAGTGAAAGAGTGAATACCATTAACGATTTATTGAATGAGGCGTATATCAGTTATTGGAACTGGGTGAAGGAATACCAGGTATACCAAATTTTATCGGATGCCGTTAAAATTAATGAAACAAGGTTTGCATTAGTCAAAATTGGTTTTAGGGAAGGCGATAGGCCCGCAATAGATACTATAGAAGCACTTGCGCAACTTCAAAATTTTCAATATTTACAAAACGAATCCTTCGTAAATTTTAAAAATGCAAGCGTAGCACTTTCCGCTTTTTTATGGTTGGAGAATAATACGTTTTATCAATTGAATGAAGCTGTAATACCTGATAATAAATGGAACCAACAAAATATCAGCAGCATTCCAATGGATGTATTAAATGATATTTTAAACAACGCCAGGCTAACACATCCTAAGCTAAAAATATTTTCATTCAAACTACAGGTCCTCGAAGTAGAACGGAAATTAAAATTCCAAAGTTTATTGCCCACACTGAATGTAAAAACAAACCTGCTGAATAAAGGATACGATGTTTTTAAAGGGGCCAGCGCAGCCTTTTATGAAAACAACAATAAATTCGGAATAGATTTCGGGTTACCCCTACGACTAAGCGAAGGAAGGGGCGCCTACAAAATCGCCAAATTAAAAATACTTGAAACCAATTACTCCCTCAGTTTACAACAACAGGAAATAGAAAATAAAATACGGTATTATTACAATGAACTCTCCGGCCTGCAAAAACAAATTACTATTTATGAACAAGCTTATAAAAATTATCAAACTTTGTTCAGAGGAGAAGATACCCGTTTTAAAGCCGGTGAAAGTACTTTGTTTTTGTTGAATACCAGGGAAAATAAAGTATTGGAATCGTTACAAAAACTAACTGAACTAAAAGCTAAATTTTATAAAACACAGGTAACGCTAAAGTGGGCTGCGGGGCAATTAAGATAATTGAAAAGGCAGGGAGAGGATGTAATTTAGTTATGGGCTTTTCTTTTTTGATCATTGAAAATTTAACAATGGCCATTATGTTTTTTAAAAGAATTGGGCTAAAAAAATGTTCAATATTCAATTTTCAACGGGTACATGTTAACCTAATGACATTGCCTGGTACCCAGCGGGATAAAACATTTAATTTAAAAATACCCCACTTATTGAATTTAAAGGGGTATCACTTACAGCCTACTTATGTACTTAATCAAACAACGCAGTTAAAGATCCCCAATGGTATGCGGTAGAAGGGAGTGACACAACGATGACGCCCACTGCTTTCTTAGCCTGGACACTAACACGTAACTCATCATTATGCAGTTTAGGTGCTGCAGTATTCACAGATAGCGCATCCATGAAACATGCACTATCCAAATATTACATTTTGATTTTATCAAAATATTTTCTCCTTACCCATTTTTCAATGCTGATAACAATTAAAATAGAGAAGGCTACTAAGGCAGATACGTCCCCTGCCTCCGCTTTTAATGGAGAGGAATAAAACCAGCGGTTCATAAACGGGAAATAAACAAAGGCCGCCTGAACAAGCAGTACTGTTGCTATTTCGATATAAATAAACGGATTAGAGAAAAGCCCGTTTTTATTGACTGAAAATTAATTGACCGGCAATCTATCAGGTAAAATACCTGGAAATAAAACCATCGCTGTTACACCCATTGTTTGTGCCTCCGAAATGGCTATTGAATATGTATTTCCCGTGGATAGTTCAATATTATATTCCAACAGAAATAATCCAATTGTTCCACTTGCCATTGCCAGGGAAACGAGTACCATCCAGAAATTTAAAACGAAACGTTTGGGCAGCTTCTAAGAGGCATTAAAAAACCTCACATTTCTGTGAGGCCTTTGTGGGAGTTGACGGGTTCGAACCGCCGACCCTCTGCTTGTAAGATTGCAGTATTTGCATTCTGAAGAGATTTGGTTTTAATCTACAAGGGTGTAATTCGAGTGCTCTTGCATGCTTTACTGACTGTCGAAATTGATTATTACTAAGTCAATGTGTAGGTTGACTCCCTGCTACCACACTTTGTTATTAGCCCATGATTTCAGGGCTTTTTTTCACCTTATTTTCATTATTTTTTAAAAAACTCAAAAAAAATAATTTTTGAATTGTAAATTCTCTATATCTTAGCATTCAACAAAGTTGAATTTAAGTAAACAGCAAGGAAAATATTAAACATTGTTTCATGATGGATGTTCTGGTCTTAGAAGAAAAAGTGAATACATTAAATATTGGCGATCGTATTAAGATGCTTCGAATCT
>JANMVB010000028.1:0-9200 GCA_031392305.1 Ferruginibacter sp. | reverse complement strand
AGCGGCTCAGTAAGGCACTGTTTACTTCAAAAGATGGGTTCTCTGTAGTAGCTCCAATCAATGTGATGATACCTTTTTCCACTGCACCCAGCAAGGCATCCTGCTGGCCTTTGTTAAAGCGGTGTATTTCATCAATAAATAAAATAACCTTTTGCTGGGTTTTGGCTGCTTCTATTACTTCACGTACTTCTTTAACGCCGCTGCTGATGGCGCTCAATGTATAAAAGGGAACCTGCAAAGTTTCGGCAATGATATGGGCAATGGTTGTTTTGCCTACACCCGGTGGCCCCCATAGTATCATGCTGGGTATCTTGCCATTTTCAATGGCGGTACGCAAAATGCTACCCTTACCGGTAAGGTGCAATTGGCCTGCCAGGTCGGTTAAAGAGGAAGGTCGCAAACGTTCTGCCAGGGGTATTTGGCTTTTTGTCATATCCTCAGATTATTAAAATTTAATTCCGCTCATGATATTATGTGGTTAATTTAATTTCGGCATTACAATTCAATTAAAATCAGCGACAATTCTTTTATTCTTTTAAATCCTTTGTCAGCAGTAACCAATGTGAAACCATTTTCAATTACTGTGGCTGCAATAATCGCATCAGGCACTGGGATTTTAATTTTTCTTTTAATAGCAATCACTCTTTGTTTTATTTTACTAGTTAAAGGTATCGCACTGCAATACTCAATGACAGTCTCTCTGACCTTTATTTCTTCCTCAGCCAAATCCTTTACTCCCAAAATTTCAATTTCAGTAATTACTGATATGTACGGCTCCAATTCAAAATAAGGCCTGACATCTGCCAGGCCTTTTAGTGCATAGATAATAATATTTGTATCCAACAGTAAATTATTTCCATTCATTGCGAACTTTCTTTTGATACGTTAGTCCGTCTTCAATATCCGGTAATTTTCCAAAAAAAGAATTCAAGTTTTTTTTTGGTAATTTTTTACCCTGCATCTCCTTGAGAATTTTTCTTATTTTTTTCTCCGGTGTATTTTTTGGGATCTCTATAATCATTCTGAAATTTTTAATAACTAAAGTTAAAAAAAATGTTCCATATCCGGTTTTATCTGCCCCGGCCCGTTTTATATCCGGGCCGTTTAAACTGAAAGTTTATCTATTCGTAGGATCAGGCCGCGGCCTGATCCTACACTACAAATTTTTTAAAACCGTTTAACACACAACGTAATTAAAGTTCCATATAGGTATGCAGTACAAGTGAGTGACACAACGATGTTGCCCAGGGCTTTTTTTGCCCGGACAACAATGTAATAAATGAAAAATTATTTCAAATCCAGTTTAATCTGCAGCTCTTCAAACTGTTTGGCATCAATGGAGGAAGGGGCATCCAGCATCACATCCCGGCCACTGTTGTTTTTAGGAAAGGCGATAAAATCACGGATGCTTTCGCTGCCACCGAGGATGGCGCAGAGGCGATCGAAACCAAAAGCAAGCCCGCCGTGGGGTGGTGCCCCGTACTCAAACGCACCCAGCAAAAAACCAAATTTATGCTGCTGCTCTTCAGCATCCATACCAAGGGCCGCAAACATTTTTTCCTGCAGGGCACGCTGAAAAATACGGATAGAGCCGCCGCCAATTTCATTGCCGTTGAGCACCATATCATAGGCGTTGGCTTTTATACCAGCATAAGGATGCGCCAGGTATTCGGCAGCATTTTCTATCACCGGATTGTTGTTGATCATAATATCAATATAATCCGGCTTTGGTGAAGTAAACGGGTGGTGACGGGCTACCCAGCGGTTGTCATCTTCGGCATATTCAAACAAAGGAAAATCGAGTACCCACAATAATTTAAAATGATCTGCCTTGCGCAGGCCCAAGCGCTCTGCCATATACATCCGCAGATCACTGGTTGCCTTTCTTGTTTTTTCTTCTGCACCGGCCAATATCAAAATAAGGTCGCCGGGTTTTGCACTGGCTGCACCGGCAATTGCTTTTAGTTTGTCTGCATCATAAAATTTGTCAATACTACTTTTGTAAGTTCCGTCAATATTGCACTTTATAAACACCAGCCCCCTCATACCTATCTGTGGTCGTTTCACCCACTCCGCTAGTTCATCTGTTTGCTTGCGGGTGTACTCACTGCAGGCCGGGATGGCTATTGCTAAGACTGTTTCGGCCTCGTCAAATACGCCAAAGGAAACACCACCTATTAAAGTTGCCAGTGAAGGTTGCAAAGGGAAAGCATGCTGCGGAAATTTGAGGTTGGCTATTTTAATATCAAACCTGGTGTCGGGTTTATCGTTGCCGAAATTCCACATGGCCTCTTCCCAGGTAATGCGTTCTACCAAATCGGTGTAATCAATATTTTTTACATCCTTAAAAATTCGTTTCACCAACCCTTCAAACATATTCAGAATGTCTTCCTGCTCTACAAAACTCATCTCACAATCTATCTGTGTAAACTCAGGCTGGCGGTCGGCACGCAGGTCTTCATCCCTGAAACATTTTACAATCTGATAGTAGCGGTCGTAACCACTTACCATCAGCAATTGCTTAAAAGTTTGCGGGCTCTGCGGCAGTGCATAAAACTGGCCTGGGTTCATGCGGCTGGGCACTACAAAATCCCTTGCGCCTTCCGGGGTTGATTTTATAAGAAAAGGTGTTTCAATATCCATGAAATTATTTTCATGCAAATAATTTCGGGTGCTGCGGCCCACTGCATAACGCAGCTCTAAATTCTTTTTCACCATATTGCGGCGAAGATCGAGAAAGCGGTATTTCATCCGCAGTTCGTCACCGCCATCGGTATCATCCTGTATAGAAAAAGGCGGTACAGCTGATTTATTTAAAATAGTAAATTCAGCCACGAGGATTTCAATTTCACCTGTTGGGATGTTGGCATTTTTATTACTACGCTCGTTCACCGTGCCTTTTACCTGCAACACAAATTCCCGGCCCAGCGGATTGGCATCCAGCAAGGCATTGAGGTTTTCTGCAAATAGTAATTGGGTGATGCCATACCTGTCTCGCAGGTCCACAAAAGTGATGCTGCCGAATTTACGCACGGTTTGCACCCATCCGCTGAGGGAAACAGTTTTTTTACTATCGGCAATTCGTAATTCGCCACAGGTATGAGAACGGTACATTTAAATTAGTTTGCCCCTATCCCCCAGAGGGTGATAAGAAAGTGATTTTATTATTTTTGTTAACCAGCAGACGGGCCCTGATTGAGCTTCATTGGCGACGCTCCGTTGGACTGTGGTAATGCTATTAAGCTTTAATTGTGCGGGTGCAAATATACGTATTGATGCCAAAGAGGGCAATGCTTTAATTATGATGGCAAAATTTTTTAGAGTAACAATTTTTATTTATTTTTTATGTTCAAAACGGATTTTTTTAGGAATTCACCCATTGAGCATTTTAAAGTAAAATTTTTAAGACCTTACATTTATAGGAATAGGTGTTTTAACGGTATATTAAACAGGGTAATTCTCAAAATAAAAGGAGGAAAAGGCTATTTGACAATTAAAAAATATTTTAGACTTTGTGTAACAATATTTCATTAATCAATAAAAAGTAAACTCATGAAATGGAAATTACTATTATTCGCTTTTATAGTCGGATATTTCAACTTAACATCCTGCAATAATGATGGCACCCAATCAGGTATAAATCCGCCGGTTGATTCGGGAAGTAAAATTCAAGTGATTGCAGACGACAAAATAGAAATAAAGGAAGGATGCCCAGGAATTTCAAACTTCTATATTCACACCGATACAGCCCTGAGTAGGATAAAACACTTTAAAGACATTTATCATGATGTTGCCAGGGTACAAAATCCCGACATGATTTATTTTGTAGATTCTGCTTGGATTGATGCAGGAGTAATAAATAAATTTTCAAATTTTCTTGATGCAACGGCGCCAGGTTATGATGGCGTTCGCATAGTATCTATCGAAAATGAAAACAATGATGGGTTCAGTAATATTTGCCTGGTGCCAACAACTCCCAAAAATAATGGCAGGCATAAAGACGAATGGGGAAAAAAGATAAATGCAAATATGGGAGACTATACTTTTAAGAATTTCAATTTTGATGATTCAAAAGGAAATGCATTAAAAAAGAAATTTGCAAAAAAATTCCGGAAAAAACCATTATTAGGTCCTCACAAGTTGGATTCGCTTTCAGAAAGTGTTTGGGTTGGTGCATGTGTTTTTCTGTATTTATCAGAATTATTAAAGGATCCTACAAAAAATTTAGATGGAGTAAGGGTGTATTTCTCTGCATACTATAAGGATGATGGAACAAATTTATCTCAGGATTATCACAACCAAAGCACAGTAATTATTGCGCCAACCCGTAAAGGAACAAATGATAGTCATAACACAGACTGGGATGCCGTTCAATCAAAGTATTTTATAAAAAGACCTTTCGGTGCACTAAATCACGGCCAGCTATGCCCAAACAATTGTAACTAATGTTCCCCTTACCCGCCAACATTTATTTTGAGATTGCAGCATTTTTAACCAGCGTAATTTTTTGGAATAAAATCAAAAACACAAGATTACGCTGGCTATTGCCATTTTTACTTTTTATAGTAGTGGTTGAAATTTTAGGAAGATATATCCGCAAAGAGTTGCATGCCCCAAATGTATGGCTGTACAATATCAGCGTTCCGCTTGAGTATTTGTTTTACAGTTTCCTGTTCTCCACTTTTTATAAAAAGAATTTTAGTGTTGCATTAGTAAAATTATTCCTGGTAGTTTTCCCTGTATGGGTATTGGTTAATATAATTTTCGTACAGGGATTTTACAATTTCAATACCCACTTTCTAAAAGTAGGTAGCTTTTGTATGTTGTTATTTTGCTTACTTGTTTTTGTAGAATTATTAATGGGCGAAGAATTGGTAAACCCATTTACAGAGCCAATATTTTGGATAGCCTGTGGCCTTTTTTTATTTAATGCAGGTGAGTTCACGTACAATATATTTTCAGATATAAAGATGGAAAACTGGACCACCGGGGAGAAATTATTTTTACAAATTAATAATAACCTGATTTTTGTACTTTACACCTGTATTATAATCGCAATCATTTCTTCATTATGGGCCCCAAAGGAGAAGATATAGATTTTACAATTATTTATCTCACACTCGGTTTTCTGCTATTTGCTCTTTTTGTAATATTCTTTATTACCATTTACCGACTTAGGTTAAACCGCCACCTAAAAGAAAGAGTACAAATGAAATTGAAATTCGATCATGCCCTCCTGCAAACCCAAATAGAAATTCAGGAGCACACTTTTAAAAATATCTCCCAGGAAATTCATGATAATATTGGCCAGGTGCTTAGCCTGGCCAAACTTAACCTCAATAGTTTTCCTGAAAATACTGAACCGACAGTTCAAACTAAAATAGATGATACCAAACACCTGGTGGCAAAAGCACTCCGTGATTTGAGGGACCTCAGCAGCAGTATGCATGGTGATAAAATTGCTGAACTGGGGCTACAAGCTGCCATCAATGCCGAACTGCGCATTTTACAAAATACCGGCCAGTTTACGACCCACTTACAAATTACCGGCAATACCTATAGCCTTGATACACAAAAAGAAATGGTGCTCTTTCGTATGGTGCAGGAGGCCTTGCACAATGCTGTAAAACATTCCAAGGCAAAAAATATTGAAGTGATGTTGCAATACGATCCGGCAACTTTTAGCTTATCAGTAAGTGATGATGGTATTGGCTTTAATGCTGCAAAGCTGCAGGTAACAGATACGGGCATTGGATTAAAAAATATGCAGAACAGGGCGGCTTTAATCGGTGCAAATTTTGAACTAAATTCTAGTGCAGGAAATGGAACCAAAATAAGCATCCAACTTAAAAATTCAACAAACTATACTGCGCAAGGGATATAATCGTGATACCCCTATCCCCTTCCCGAAAAATCTGGATGTTCCAAAAGGGGTAATAATTGTTACTATTTAAAACGCAATTAAAGATCCCCAATGGTATTACGTACAAGAGGGCGATGCAACGATGCTGCCTCATTGCTTCACAGCCGGGACAAAAAATTCATTCACTTTTTTATCCCATGCGAAGTATAAACAGTCAGCAGAAACCCTCCAACTACAAACCATCACATTGATTCTTCTGCGCCTTTATGCCGCGGCTTCCACCACAAATAATAATACCCCAGCACAACAATGCCTATTACAAAAGGTATAATGGCTAAATGTTTATACGTGTATGCGCCAAACAAAATATTGGTATCAAAATGTAAAAATTCGCTAACCATCCAGTAAGAGTTGGCGGTTATCCATACTACAATGGCCAGGTTATGACATAGCTCACTCATGTATTGCCGGTTGCGTACTGCAATAACAATTGCAATAGCAAGGGTTGGTATAATCATGGCAATACCCAGTGGCTTCCAATTCATACACCAACTGATATCTTTAAATAACCAGAATACAATATGCAAATTTTCCATCCTGCGGTACCGGATAGGTATCGCATAAGTTTGGTCACTCATGCCTTATTAAGTTTAGGTAAACAAATATATACTATTGTATAAACCGATATACCGGGTAACGCAAATGAACCGGCTCGTAATAGGGCGAATTTTTATAAATAAAATCCAGTTGAGTTGATGCACCTTTGGCGAAAGTGGTGTCAGCATTTTTTTTCTCTGTAAGTTTTTGCCGGAGTGCAGGATTGTTTTGTAAAACTTCAGCAGCAATATCTTCCCAGCGATAATCGCTATAGCCTTCTTTTTGCTGCAGGATAGCATCAAAAAAGTTCCAGGCAAAAAAACTGTCATCGCCTGTTGGCTCCAGCATTTCAACCAGGTAGCGGTTGGCTGGCTGGTTAAGCGGAATATAATAATCTCTACGCAAAAATTTAATGCGTTGCCTGGATGAAGACACTTTTACCCCATAATTTTTATGATGCTTTTCGTAGGGTTTTGGATACGATTTATAATCCTCAATATGATACACTTCCACTTCAATTGTAGTGTCTCTTTCAAATTGTTTGCATTTCACTCCATTTAATTTTAGCAGGTTAATTACTGCATACCATCCTTGCGGAATAATATAGGCTGCCGGCTTAGTGACTATGTTTACCGGGTTGAAGACATCATAAAACTTTATCTCCTTTGTAAAAGGTTTGGTACGGTCATAATACATTCTTTGCAAACCTGTAGCATCACTGGTTTTAAAGGCTTGTTCATAGCCCATAAACTTAATGACATCATTTTTCGTAGAATCCAATTTCCAGCTAAGTGGAAATGATTGCTGTGCCTTAACGGATACTTTGGCCTTGTTTCTTACTGCAATTAACTCAGGTGCATTCGTACTTGCTTTCTCTATCATCGTTTGCATGAGGGCATAAGTTGAAAGCACTCTTTCTTTATAAGGTTTCAGCATGTGCGTTTCCGGTATAAAAGCAATGGTTTGAAACAATGCCGCATAACCTGAAGAATACCTGGGCGGATCATAAAACATTTCCATGCCTTTAGCCGGGACAGCCGTTTCAAAATTTACATAGGGAAACATGGCCCACCCTTTTGCAGCCATGCCTTTGTATAACTGCGGCTCAAAGTTTTGCTTTAGCCAGGTGCCTAACTCTTTGCCGAGTTTATCATATTGCGTGGTGATCAACGTCATGGTATGTTGATAATCTGCACCATCGCTTACATGATTGTCCATTAAAATATCAGGATCAAGCAGGTGGAATATTTCTGTAAATGATTTCGCTTCTTTGCTATCACATTTTGTAAAATCCCGGTTGAGATCGAGGTTTTGAGCGTTGCCCCTAAAGCCATATTCCATCGGTCCGTTTTGATTTACCCTGGAAGTAGCTCCACGGTTTAAGCAGCCACCAATATTGTAGACCGGGATAAAAGCCAGCGCTACATTAGCGGGCAGTTTTATTTTATTTAGTACGATATCCCTTACCAACATCATACTTGCATCAATACCATCAGGCTCTCCGGGGTGTATGCCGTTATTAATAAGGATGACTACTTTTTTTTGCCGGTGCCATTTTGTAACGTCAAATGTAGCGTCATTATTTACCATAACAAGGTGCAGCGGGTAACCGGCATCGGTATTGCCCATTTGCTTTACAAATACTTTGGGCGAAATTTTATCCAGTTTTTTATACCATTCGATGGCTTCAAAATAAGTGGCTGATTCTTTGCCATTGGTTTTTTCGAAGCGACATTGCTGGGCATGCAACGCAGTAAAATATTGTAAGGATAAAATAAAAAAACTAAGAATTTGAAGCTTCATTGTATGGAATTATTTTTTCACAATCTACATAAATTAATGCCCCGGGGTTGTGTTTAGTGAGGGCACCGGTAACGGCGATTTTCCGTGGCCAAATATATGGCAGGCAAAGCTCCATACTGGTATGCGGTACAAGAGGGCGATGCAACGATGCTCCTCAATGATTCTCAGTCCGGACAAAAATTCTCATAAGCTTTTACTTTTTACTTTAGCTTTACTTTTTTAACTAACTATTTTAATGCAAAAATACAGTCAGCTCAGGGCTATGTTGGCAATTACAAAGGCCAGCCTCAGGGCAATTTTCAGAAGCCAGTCCGCAGTTATTTTTGGTTTTGCTTTCCCTTTTATTTTTATTTTAGTTTTTGGTTTTATTGGCAACAATGGAAGCATACCGGTTTATAAAATTGCTATCAGCAAAGATTGTGATACTTCCAATATTTTATATGATTCTATCAAAGCAAGTAAAAGGATAAAAATTGTACACTTTGATAATGAGAAGGAACTAAGGGCCAGCCTGGTGAAAGGAAAGATCACCGGAATTTTTAACATCCGCAAAAATAATGTAGATACCCCTGCCTATTTCTATACTATTGTTACCACAACTGCCAGTAATGATAAATGGCCACAGTTTATGCCGGTAATAAATAGTATTGTAGATAAAATAAGTAATGAAAAGTATATCAACCGGCCCACTTTTGCCAAAGCAGATTTTAAATATGAAAGAGATGTAGAAACAATACGTGAATACAAAACCATCGATTTTATTTTGCCCGGCCAATTAGGCTTTTCATTATTGAGCTCCGGCGTTTTTGGTGTAGCATTTATGTTTTTTAATTTGCGCAACACACTTGTATTAAAACGTTTTTTTGCCACACCCATCAGCCGTACCTACATAGTATTGGGCGAAGGGTTGGCAAGGGTAATTTTTCAAATGATAACT
>JANMVB010000695.1:0-1589 GCA_031392305.1 Ferruginibacter sp. | reverse complement strand
TAATCTTTTTTAACATCAGGCCGAATGAAATAAATAATCTAAAAACCAACCTGCTAAAGGGGGTTTGTGCACAGTTGGCTGTGGCCGTTTCAAATATTTTAGCGCATGAAAAGTTGATTGAAAAGTTGCATGAAATCAACAGGTACAAGCAGCAACTGGAACAAGAAAAGACTTATTTAAAAGAAGAAATAGAACATTCGCATAATTACAGCGAAATTATAGGCAAAAGTGCCGAAATAAAAAAAGTATTTAGAATGGTAACGCAAGTTGCCTATTCTGACAGTACGGTATTAATCCTTGGGGAAACCGGAACTGGAAAGGAACTGATTGCACGGGCAATTCACAATTCATCGACACGAAAGAACAAGTTGATGGTTAAAGTTAATTGTGCTGCATTGCCAGCCAATTTAATCGAAAGCGAATTATTCGGTCATGAGCGAGGTAGTTTTACTGGTGCTATTGAACGTAGAATTGGCAAATTTGAATTGGCCAATAACGGAACTTTATTCCTTGATGAAATTGGGGAAATGCCACTGGACCTACAAGTAAAATTATTACGTGCATTGCAGGAAAAAGAAATAGAACGTGTAGGAGGTAAAACGACTATTAAAACGGATGTCAGGATCATTGTCGCAACTAACCGAGACCTTGAAAAATTAATGCAGGAGGGGAAATTCAGGAATGATTTATATTACCGGTTAAATATATTTCCAATTATGCTGCCGCCGCTTAGGGAAAGGCGGGAAGATATCCAGGATTTAACTTCCTTTTTTATCGTAAGATATTCGAAGAAGACGGGAAAAAAAATAAATACGATCAGCAATAAAGCACTGCAGGAACTGATAGACTACGATTGGCCAGGCAATATCAGGGAACTGGAACATTTGATTGAACGGAGTGTTTTGCTAGCTACAGGAGACACTATTAAAGAGATTCATTTACCCCAACAAAAAAGAAATTTAACTGAAGCACTTGACAACCGAATTCTTATCATAAAAACAATATATGAGAATGAAAAGGAACATATATTAAAAATACTAAAACACGCCAAAGGAAAAATAGGAGGTGTTGGGGGAGCAGCCGAACTACTTGGAGTTCCAACCAGCACTTTAAATTCAATAATTAAGCGATTGGGTATTAAAAAGGAGCACTTTGGATAAATTAATTATTTTTTTTTACATAAGTATTTCACCTTCTATTAGCAACATTGTTTTTTTGATTCCAAGCTAAAAGAATTATGATATTACATGTTCGTTTATCCGTTAAATTTAAAAAGAGTTTGTTTTAATGGAGATTTGTTACACGTTGCTGGTAAATGAAATCTTTATTGTCCGTAGTTGAACGCTCTACATCTCTAACTGGCAGCACATCATGTGCAAAGCATAGCAACTATCAAAGGATAGAAATCAAAGAAGGCAGTAGCATTCCCTAAGTTAAAGACTCTCAAGTTCAAAAATGACTGGTTGAAACTCAACTTAGTCCACTTACCCATTTGGTACTTGGAAGTAGCTTAATGCAAGAATACTTTTGAGTAAACACTAATATGAATAGCTGGAAAGATATGAAGGCCCACAAAGCTATTACAGGCA
>JANMVB010000687.1:0-2581 GCA_031392305.1 Ferruginibacter sp. | reverse complement strand
ATAGCCTGCGGCCTCCAGCATTTCTTTTGCTACGGTGCCCATGTCTGCATGCATGGTTTTTTCATTGTCTTTAAATTCGCAGTTAATGGTAATAACCGGGCGCCCCCATTTATCTTTTTTGTCATGATTTAATGTAAGGCGGTTATCTGCATAAGGTAGGCATTCACCAAATGCATACAGGCCAATCTGCCAGCCACCCGGTTCGGTGATGGCATCTTTAAGCGCTGTCCCGATAACGCTATCAGCCTGCTGCCGGGTACGATAAGCGCTTCCACCAAAATGATAGCCGCGGAGAAAGCGGCCATCCTTTTCAGTTACATTCCTAAAACGCGGAATGTAGATATTGGTAGGCCTGCGGCCATAGTAATACTTGTCTTCAAAACCGGCTACACTTGCAGAAGCCGAAAGGCCCTTGTGGTGATCCATCAGGTTGCGGCCTACCTGGTCGCTGCTATTGCCCATACCATTGGGAAAGCGGGGCGAAACAGAATTTAAAACAATGGCCGCCGTGGCCACAGTGGATGCATTCAAAAAAATAAGCCGGGCATAAAACTCGGTTACTTTATTTGTTTCGGTATCAATTATTTCCACACCTGTTGCCCGTTGTTTTTGTTCATCGTACAACACTTTATTTACCAGCGAGTGTGGCCGCACCGTTAAATTGCCGGTAGCATAAGCGGCAGGCATGGTGCTGGCATTGGTACTAAAATACGCCCCGTAAGGACAACCCCTGTGGCAAAGATCCCTGGCCATACATTGCCCCCTGCCCTGCACAGGTTTGGTGAGGTTGGCAGTTCTTCCGATGATAACTTTACGATCAGCATAGTTGGATTCCGTTGTTGCTTTAAAAGATTTTTCAACCACATTCATTTCGAAGGGTGGCTGAAAAATACTATCCGGTAAATGCGGAATATTTTCTGCTTCCCCGCTCACACCAATAAATGACTCTACATAATTATACCAGGGTGCCAGGTCCTTATATCTGATGGGCCAGTCAACGCCATGACCATCTTTAACATTGGCTTCAAAATCAAGATCGCTCCAGCGGTAACATGCCCTCGACCATAGCAATGATCGTCCGCCAACAACATCGCCTCTTATCCAGTCAAAACGTTTCGTTTCATCGTACCTGTTATCATTGTCGTTGATGTAAAAATGCTTGTTATCTTCCCTGAAACTCCAATGCCTGCTTTGCACATACTGCAACTTTTTATCTTCTTCGCTTAGCCGAAGCCGGTGTGGAAAATCCCAGGGGTCTTTGGTGGAGGTAGGGTAGTTTGGATGGGTAATATTCCCACCCCGTTCAAGCAGCAAAACTTTTAAACCTTTTTCACACAGCTCTTTAGCAGCCCATCCCCCGCTAATGCCGGAGCCCACAATAATGGCATCATACGTATGTTGTTTTGTTGCTTTAATATTTACCTTGGGTGAATCGCCTGGCATCGTTAATAGATTTATTTTTAAATGATTTTTATAATTGGGAAGTCAAAATATTCTTTTTCTTTTTACAATAAAAAAGTTTTTTATCCAGGCAGAAAAGCAATGTTCAACATCGTTGCGTCGCCCTCTTGTACTATATATCATTGGGGATCTTTAATTACGTTTTTAATTAAAAAATATTACCGCATCTTGCAAGCGGAACACTTTCTATTTTTTATTTCTTTATTTATAATGCGACTTCATCACGTTGGCATAGTCAGCAAATGCAATGTCAGGTTCGGCCAGTTCGGGGTGCCATAATTTTTCCCATTCTAAACTGTAGTACCCTTTGTACCCGCCTTTTAATAAAGCTGCAACCCCTTCAAAAATGGGCACTTCGCCCTGGCCCAATAAAGTATATTGTAATTTCCCCTCCACCATTTTTGCATCCTTAATATGGGTATGACGGATGTATTTTTTCAATTTTTTATAAGCCAGTGCAGGCGGTTCTTTTGTTGCTAACCACATATTTGTAATATCCCAAACCAACCCAACATTTGGGTGTATGGAAGCCTGCATAATTTTTTCGAGGTCATCTATCTTTACAAGGTCACTATGCGATTCCATCAATACACTTACACCACTTCCTTTTGCATGATCACCCAATTCAACCAATCCTTTTATGATCAGGTCCATTGTTTCCTCTTTCTCCTGGCCCTTTGGAAAATTGTTTGGAAATACCCGGATATAGGGACAGTTTATTTGTTGCGCCAAATCGATGAAACGCCTGCCTTCATCAAGGTTCTTTTTTCTTGTTGCTGCGTCCGCAAAATGTAATTTTGCAGAAGAGCCAAGGTCAACAAACTGCAGGCCATTATCCTGCATCAGTTTCATAGTGGCGGCCCTGTTTTGCGACGTATTAAATTCATTGCTTTTTGCAAGGTCCATCTCACGTCTTAAGCCTCTTATCTCTAAACCCTTGTATCCATACTGCACAGCAAAATTTACAATTTTATCAAAGCTCCAATCCGGGCAGCCAAGGGTGGAGAAGGATAAAAGCATAGGGGATTTTTTTCTACCGAATGAAGAACCAGTGGCAGCAGTGGTTAACAATACACCGGCTGTTTGCAAAAATTTTCTACGGGATGAATGGAGCATATTG
>JANMVB010000656.1:0-4937 GCA_031392305.1 Ferruginibacter sp. | reverse complement strand
GAGCTTTAACTGCATTATAACAAAGCTTGTGTGTGTTTGTATAATTACATATAATGTAGAAAAAGCCAAATTGAAAAACAACTGTCCAATGGATGCCGGATAGCAACGGAAAGCACGGTGAAGCCTTGTGCATGGGCCTGTGCCGTACTTGCAGTGGATAGCCGGAACCAATGCTGAACAATGATTAAAAGATGATAGCTCCCAATTAATAAAGCAATCTGCATTAGCTGAAATAAAGCCTGCCATTGATTGGGGATATTTATTCACTTAATTTTGCCAACAAAACTTTAACCTTTTCATTTGATATCTCAAAACACGATACAACAGATTTTAAGCCGCATAGATATTATTGAGATCGTGGGATCGTTTATAAAACTTAAAAAAAGAGGGGCCAATTATTTGGGTCTTTGCCCTTTTCACAACGAAAAATCTCCATCCTTTACCGTATCGCCTGCCAAAGAAATTTATAAATGTTTTGGCTGTGGCCGCAGTGGTAATACCATCGGATTTTTGATGGAGCATGAAAAATAAAGTTATGTAGAATCGCTGCGGTGGCTGGCCCAAAAATACAATGTAGAGATTGAGGAAACAGAAACCACGCCGGAGCAAAAGTTGCAGCAACTGAGTGCCGACAGCCTTTACATCATCAATAGTTTTGGACAAAAATTTTTTACTGATTGTTTGTTTGATACAGAAGAGGGTCAGGATATTGGCCTCAGCTATTTAAAAGAAAGGGGCTTTCGGGAAGAAATCATTCGCAAATTTCAAATTGGGTATAACCCCGAAGCCAGGGATAGTTTTGCCAAAACAGCCATTAATGCACAATATAATTTAGATCTGTTGCAAAAGAGCGGGCTGGTAACCATACGGGATGAAAAACCTGCTGATAATTACCGCGGCAGGATTATATTTCCTATACACAACCAAAGTGGAAAAGTGCTTGGTTTTGGTGCAAGGCTGATTAAGAAAAATGATAAGGCCCCAAAATACATCAACACGCCGGAGAATGAAATTTATATAAAAAGTAAAATTTTATATGGCAGTTATTTTGCCCGTATGGCCATTGATAAGGCGGATGAATGTTTGCTGGTAGAAGGTTATACAGATGTGGTATCGCTGCACCAGGCCGGTATTGAAAATGTAGTTGCCAGTGGTGGCACATCCCTTACCCCCGACCAGTTGCGGCTGGTAAAAAAATACACCAACAACCTCACTATTATTTATGATGGCGATGGCGCCGGTATAAAGGCTGCCCTGCGTGGCCTCGACCTGGCACTTGAAGAAAGCCTGAACGTGAAACTTGTGCTGATACCGGATAAGGAAGACCCGGATAGTTATGTAAACAAAGTAGGCCCGGCTGCTTTTACTGCATTTATTGCTGAAAATAAAAAAGATTTTATTCTTTTTCAGTTGGGGGTAATGCTGGAAGATGCAGGCACAGATACCAATAAAAAATCGGCGGTTGTAAATCAAATTGCTGAAACCATTTCTAAAATAAATAAGGCGGAAGATTTTACCAAACAGCAGGATTATATAAAACAAAGTGCTGATTTATTAAAGATTGATGAAAGCGGCCTGCATGCACTGGTAAACAAATTTATAAGGGAAAAAATTACCAAAGAAGAAAACCGCACCGCCAGGGAGGATACAAATAATAATTATGCCCCACCGGCACAGCCATTTGAAGTAGAAGATGAAGCTGCGGCATTGTTTAATAAAGATGAGCAGCATGAAAGGGCCATGGTGCGTAGCCTGCTTGAATTTGGCTTAAAAGAGTGGGACGAACAGCAACGGGTAGCCGATCATGTGTTTAAAGAAATTGAAGCAAATCAACTGGAAGATCTTGTTGACAATAAAAACCTGCTGGCATTGGTAAAAACTTATAAAACCTGGTATGATGAAGGTTTAGAACCTACAGCCAAAACATTTTTATACCATGAAGACATGGCTTTAAGCAAACTGGTAATGCAGGTGATGGATTACAATTATGAAATAAGCCATAACTGGAAAGAATTTTACGAAGGCAAAATCCTCACCCGTGAAGATTTGTATAAAGATGAAGTGTACAGCACATTGAATTATCTTAAATTAAGAAAAATAAAAAGGCTGATGGATGAAAACCAGCGTGACCTGGAGAAGTCTCAATCAGGAGAAGACCAACTGGTATTATTGCAGATACACCAACATTTAAAACAGGTAGAGATTGAGTTGACGAAGAAGATTGGTACGGTGATTTTTAAGTAATTAGCAACTAATTTGATCAATGAATAATCAATGCCAGGCAATACTCACTGATAAAAGAGCCTATATAAAAGAGTTGGGAAAAATTTTGGTAAATGATTATGGTAAACAAAAATTCTATAAACCAGCGGCAGTAAAAAAGTCACATAAAAAAAGCTCTTTTGCTGATCTGGATTTTTCCTGTTGGGGAATGTGTATATTTTCTTCTCACGAAGATTTTGACACTTACCATAAAAGAAGTGGAGAAATATGTGATTATGTTGAAATGAAAAGAGAAATGTTAATTGGATTATCAAATACAAATGTTACAAACTGGCTCGAAATTCCTGATATCCTTTTTGATGCATCCTGGTTGGATATCGGGGAATTTTTAGGGGATTTTGTATTTGGAATTGTTGAATTTTTCGGTTCTATATTTGATTAATAAAACATGCCATTAAATTTATCCATATCACCAAACAGGGCCCATCGCATTGCGGTAAGTATTTTCTTTTTTATTGCAGGTTTTACATTTGCCTCATGGGCAAGCCGCATACCTGATATAAAAACAAAACTTGCGCTTAGTGATGCAGGCCTTGGTGCAGTATTATTTGCATTGCCGGTAGGCCTGATGGTTAGTATGCCATTATCAGGTTTTTTTGTAGCACGCTTTGGCAGCAAAAAAGTAGTGATGACGGCTTCCCTCTTCTACCCTGTTACATTAATTTTACTGGGATTGGCAGCAACTTCCTGGCAGCTTGCTGCCGTATTATTTGTGTTTGGTTTTTGGGGTAATATTTTTAATATTTCTGTAAATACACAAGCTGTAGGCGTAGAGGCTTTGTATGGCCGGTCCATCATGGCATCTTTTCACGGCTTGTGGAGCCTGGCAGGTTTTAGCGGCGCCGCCGTAGGTACTTTAATGATTACCATTCCATTATCGCCAGTTATACATTTCGCAATCATTTGTGCCACCAGTTTTTTACTGGCTTTTTCTGCTTATAAATATATGTTGCCGCATAATTCCGGTAATAGCTCCCAGCCCATTTTTGCCAAACCAGACAGTGCCCTTTTAAAACTTGGGCTCATTGCTTTTGGCTGCCTTGTTTGCGAAGGCACCATGTTCGACTGGAGTGGTGTATATTTTCAAAAAGTAGTAAAAGCGCCTGCAGCATTTACCACTCTAGGTTATGTTGCGTTTATGAGCAGCATGGCAGCAGGCCGCTTTTTTGCCGATTGGCTGGTTACAAAATTTAGTGTAAAAACGATGCTTCAGTGTAGCGGCCTTATCATTGCAACAGGTTTATTGACGGCAGTTATTTTTCCTTTTCTTTTACCAGCGACTATTGGTTTTTTATTGGTAGGCATAGGTGTATCGTCGGTGGTTCCGCTGGTGTATGGCCTTGCCGGAAAATCAAAAACAATGTCGCCGGGAGTAGCGCTTGCAGCAGTTTCCACCATCGGTTTCCTCGGGTTTTTAGTTGGCCCGCCGCTTATAGGTTTTATAGCAGAGCTTGCTGGGTTACGGCTATCTTTTACCGTTATTGCAATGATTGGGTTGGGCACAACCATATTGGCAAGCAAGGTGAAAATTGGATAGTGTAATTTTAAATTTTTTGTCCCAACAGAAGAATTTCATAGCAGCATCGTTGCATCGCCCTCTTGTACTTAATACCAGTTGGCAACTTTTATTGTGTTATAAATTGACAATGGAATTATTAAAAAAACCCACAACAAAGACAACAACACCGTTATATGAAACATGAGCTCTCCGAAGACCTCCCTTTAGGTGACGGGAGTTGCCACTCAAATAATTTTACCCCGCAATTAATATCCATCCATTAATTTTGAACCATGCGTAAATCGCTCAACATTCTCCGCAATTCATTACGGCTTACCCTGCAGGAACTGAGGGTTAATAAACTGCGTACTGCCCTAAGCCTTACGGGAGTTGCCTTTGGCATTTTTTGTATCATCGGTGTGTTGGCTACAGTAACCAGCCTGGAGCAAAATATTCAAAATGAAGTGCAGAGCCTCGGCAGCAATACCATCTATATCGACAAATGGGAATATAGCGGCGGGCCCGACAAACCCTTTTGGAAATTCCAGGCCAGGCCCGTGATGAAGTATGAAGAAATGAACCTGATAAAGGAACGCTCTCAATTAGCAGATGACATAAGTTTTTTAATGCGGGCAAATGGAAGTATTTCTTATAAAGACGACATTATACAGGGAGCCTCGGTGTACGGAATTGTAGAATCACAAAACAGGATCCAGCCCATTGCCTTTAATTCAGGGAGATACATATCTGCTGCCGAATTTAACAGTGGTTCAGCTATTGGGTTAATTGGGTACGATAATGCTGAAAAATTATATGGTTCACCTGAAAGGGCACTCGGGAAATATTTCGAGATCAAAGGTAAAAGAGTGTACATAGTGGGCGTAATAAAAAAAGAAGGTAAAAATTTTATAGGGTGGGATTATGATAATTGCATTATGCTGCCATACAAATTTTGTAAACAAATAATTGAAGAAGACTATAGCAACCCGGTGTTGGTTGCCAAAGGGAAAGAAGATGTAACACCAGCAGCACTGATGGATGAACTGGAAGGGATTATGCGGCAGATACGCAGGCTAAGCCCGACACAGGAAGATAATTTTTCATTAAACAGTGTAGAGGCATTTAGCAAAGCCATCACAGATTTATTCGGCACTGT
>JANMVB010000644.1:0-9525 GCA_031392305.1 Ferruginibacter sp. | reverse complement strand
TTCCTAAACCTGTAGGTTTTTCTCTTGTACCTGATGGGCCCCATGCAGATTCCTGCCCTGGGTTGGCTCCACTAACAGGCGTACCTGCTTCTGTATTTTTATTTGTACCGGAAATTTTTCTATGCCCCATAATTGCAATCGCTACTTCATCTTTACCTGTTACAGCTTCATGTGTTACCCATTCATAATCTGCTTCGGGATATAAGGGACGAAGGCCAGTACCGTCACTCATCACCGTCCAGGTACGTTGTGGCGATTTGCCACCTGTTTCCCAACAAAAAATAATTTCACCGGGCATCCATGGATTGGTTTGTATATGACCAATTTGAAATGGAACAGAGATAACATGTTTTGTTTCGCCTGTTTTTATATTCATTGCACCGATGCCTGCAGGCCCTGCGCCCATATTACGTGACCCGAAGTTTTTTTCTAATTTTGTATCCGGCGATAAATGCTTTGTTGCCTCCTGCAGGCCTACACGAAAATAGGCCCACTCTTCATCGCCGTCTAATGACATATCGCCACCAGCTCCCAATTCTTTTGGAGTGGTGCCGCAAATGCGCTGATAAAAATTGGCGCTTTTTAAAGTGCCTGCTTTGCTGTCTGCAAATAATTTTCCTAAGTCTACCTCTATAATTTGTACCGGCCTTTGTACACGGCGCCTTGCAGTATCGCCGGGTGAGGCAGCAATAGTATCTGTACTTTCATTCCGCATAAAATATAACTTCATCGATTTTCTTGCAACATTCAGCATGCCGGTGTAGCCGCCTTCCGTTACCTGAACAATGTCTCCAGTTTTTTCATTTACTGCCATGGCTTCGCCTTTTACACGATTGCTGCGGAAGATGAGCCACTCCCCATCACTGGTCCATTGATTATGCGTTTGATAAATTTTACTATCGCCACTTTGGGTGCTGGTTAAAAAAGTAAGCATCGTTCCGGTTACCGGATCTTTTACTATTTTTTTTTCTGAAGGAAAACGTTTGCCTATCTGTGCGGAAAGGTGGCACGCTGAGGTGCAGATGACGCAGAGAAGAAAATAGATTTTTGTACCTGCTTTTAATTGCATGAATTATTTTTTAATTTTTGAAACTTCCGTTTTAAGTACAGGTATTGTTGCTAAATATTATTTTAGAGGAATTAATTTCACTACACCATCTAACCCCGATGGCATTACTTTCCAGTTGGTAGCATCAAAGCTTTTATAGTTGATGTTTACGAAATTTATTTCGTGGTAATTGCGCCACAGTTCTCCATTCCTGTCCATATTACGAATGCGGTTGGCCATAAGATTGCACACTTCAATGCTGATAGTATTTTTTCCTTCTCTTAAAAATTTGCCCACTTTTAATTCGTAAGGTAAACTCCATATCAATCCGGCATCTTTACCATTAATAATAATTCTTGCAGATTCGTAAAGCATATCTAATTGCAATAAATAATTGGCGGCTTTATTTTTTAAAGTAAAAGTGGTTGTGTAAATCCCTGTACCACTAAAAGATTGTGTGGTGGAATCATCTGTAAAATTTGTCCAGGGTTGCATTTTGTTTATGCTTCTTGCTTTGGGCAAAGTAAGTCCGCCTTCGGTAAATTGTAATTGCCATTTGTTGTTTTCTAGATGAACTGGTTCTCCAAATGGTTCTATATACTTCCATGTAGTTGCATTAACATTTATTTTTTTGTTGCATCTTACAATTACAGATTGCCCCGACTTTAACTGTATCCTTAATTTCAGTCCATCATATGTTTTTTCAAAAGGTACACCACCATATTCTCCATTTAAAGGATTGGTAAAAGATGCAAAGCTTGCGGTTTCGCTTAATACAATTTTATCATCGATATCTTTTGACGTGTTATTAGAAATAAAATAAGAAACATTATCGCCATCTACTCTTTTAATAAATTTTAATCCTAAATCGGTTAAAGTTTCTCTTTTAATTTTCTTACTGTACTCAATGGCCTTTTCAATACTATTAGATAAGATTAATTTTCCATTGAAAGCAGTTTGTATTTCTTCATTCACTTTTGTAAACTTTATGGAATTTTTTAATTGTTGAAAAGCAATTCTTTCTATTGACAAATCATTAAATCCCGGCACATCTTCGGGCATGGCCTGCATAACTACATAAGCTGAGGTTTTAGAAAGTGCGATGATATTTTTTAAAGTTGTTAACGGCATCAACTTACATTGAGGAATTATAATTACCTGATGAGCTTTACCGGCTGGCTGAGTAATTGTTGCAGTTTTATTGAGCATTTTATCACTTACAAAATCTACTTCATACCCTTTTTCCTGTAACAGTTTTACATTTTTATAAAATGCTGTTGGATGCAGCCACTCATCAATACTGTGTATCTGCAATGGCATATCCAGTCCCTTGGCATTGTGCCAAACATCATAAACCGGCCAATACATTTTAAGGGTGCTGTTATCGGGTGTACCTGCCTGTAAAACATTCTGGCAACGTGCAATGTATTCATTCAGTCCGTTTAAATGTTTCCACATACTGTTATGCGGTACAAAATTTACCGAAGCATAAAATAACCATCCGGGAAATTTTAGATCTGCTGGTGTGTAAGTGGTGCCATGATAAAAAACATGATTTACGCCTGACAAAAAAACCTGGTCTAACTCCGGTTTGCATTGGCTCCAGGCGGTTTTAAAATGTTCGCCCAGCCATGTAAAGGTTTCGCTGCTGGTTAATTTTTTATCGTATGCATGTGCCGCACTGCTGGCAAATTTTAGCATTATCGGGTCAGGATCCACATTACGAATATCGGCACTGTCTCTTCTTAATCCTCTTACATCAAAAGCGCTGCTGCCAAAAGTTTCGCATTCAGGTATATCAAATGCGCCATATAAGTCTAATAAATTTCCCGGCGAGCCATGCGCCTGGTTTACTGATTGGGTTTTTCGTTTGTTTGTCCATGTTGTAAACACGGTAGAAAAATTCTGCAGCATTAAATCGGAAATGGTTTCCCTGTAATCACTTTTTAATCTTGCAACGGTGTCGTTTAATAAACTACCTGTAAAAAAATTCAAATATTTTTTTAAATCATAGCCTCTTCTTGTTTCAAATGCTGCAAAAAAATCCGGCGTCCAATCAGCATTATACACTTCGTAACTGTCATTAAAAAATGCTTTTACGCCATGCGATGAATTTCCAAAAGCCGTATCAAATATTTTAAAATAGTTAGCAGTTGCAGCAGTGCTAAAATGGTCGATGGTAAAGCCTTCGCCCCCGGGGGCAGCTCTTTTTACTGCCTGTTTTGTTTTGCCGGTAAACAGCGCAACCAGTTCCACATCTTCACTGCTTATATAATTTAATGTACCATCGCCGGCAACTTTGCTGGTTAGCTCAATGGCATTGCCATTTTTATAGTATGCCATTACTGCACTTAATACAGCCACGTCTTTTTGTTTGGCATCTTTAATAATTATTTTATCTGCTAAACTTTCATTTGCTTTTAATAAATATTTTTGCACTGTTAATTTACTTGCCGCATCCTGTATGGTTACATTGCTGCCACCAATTGGCCAGCCGGTACCCACAGAAATATACACACCCATATTCAACAGCTTTGCCTGCTGCACAGTATAATCCAGCATTGCCATCCATTGTGGCGATAAATATTTGATGTATTTACTTTCAAATCCTTTTGCACCATAGATGGGCACAATCTCCACACCACCAAAACCGGCTGCCGATAATTGTGTTAATTGTTTTTTTATTCCAGGTTCATCAACTGCACTGCCCATCCACCACCATCTTGTCCAGGGTTTAGTTTGATTATTTGCAGCCGGTGATTTTATTTGTGCCGAAGCTGATAAAGTAATGACAACAATTAAAAGAGAAAGAAATATTTTACGCATACTAAACATTTTTACAAACCCAGGGAATTTTATTTTAGACTTTAGACCTGCCTGCCGATTGGTAGGTTGCCGATTTTAGATTTTTTTAAATTTGTTAGCTCTTACCAATTAACTAATCAACTAATATACTAATTAACTTTTCTTCACCTCCACCGCATACACATTAGCCTCTCCTTCAAAGTTCGCCCTAAATATTATCCATTTACCATCCGGACTAAAATGCACATTCGGTTCTAATTTATATTGATGATTTTTCATGTTCACTAATTTTTCGGTAATAAAATTATCGCTATTGGGTTTAAATAAATTTATCCATTGCCCATCAGGTGCTTTGGCTACAGCGCCAGGGTCGCCACCATCTCCGGCAAATAAATTTTCGGCGGCATTGCTGTTGTAATGTACACTCCAGTCGTTTCGCTGCAGTTCGTATTTTTTTTCTTTGCCAGTTGCCACATCATACCCTGCCACAAAAAAAGTTTGTCCACGTGGCTGTTGCAAATCAAACCACATTGTTTTACCACTTTTACCAAACCATTCATGCCCCCAAATTTCCATATCCATGGTGCGGTGGTGCACTTGTGTTATTTTTTTTGTGTTTACATCAATATGCCAGATACGATTTACTTTATGCCATGGTCCTTCGTGGCAAAAAGATAGTAACGCAGGATCGGTAGAAGAAAATTGCACATGATTAAGCCAGGCACTGTCAGTAAATAATTTATTAAGCTGCCCGGTTTTTACATCAATGGTAAATAATGTTTTGGGCAGATGAGCATCATAAATTAAATTGAAGTAACTACTTTTATTAGGATTGTTTTTTAGGATTTCTTTTTCTGCATCAGTTGCTCTTGATCCACCCAATAAAGTGCCATCTGCGTTTACGGCACTTATGCCCGATTTAAAATCTTCCGGAAAAACAGCTACCAGTCTTGTTTTTTTAGTTACAAAATCAAGCGCAAAAATACTGTCTTTAATTTGGTAGAAAATAGTTTTTGTTTTTTCACACACTACTTCACCACTCATTGGTGCTGCACAATGTGTAAGCTGCGTTGTTTTTTTTGTATCGAAATTATAACTAAAAATCTGCCGGTTATTTTCATTAGCTGCTTTCACTTCTTCCCGTTTCATATCGGTAACATCAGCTGCAGCCTGTTTACTGTTGTTGTAAAAAATCATTTCGTTACCAATAAAAGGATTGTTGTGAAAATAAAAACTTAAACTGTTGCCGGGCAAACCTGCAGAAAGCCTGACTACTTTATGGCGGGTATCTTTATCTATCCATTCGGCAGGCATTTTTTTTCCGCCAGTTTCTAAAACTTCCTGTGCCTGCACTACATTGCAGGTAGCTGCTATCAGCAATCCTGTTAAAAAAAAATTCATTGTTGTAAAAGATTTAAGTGTGATACAATCGTTAACAAATAATAAATGGTGGATGTGAATAGCGACACAACTTATTTTATAAAAACATTTCAGCCATCCTGTAGTTACATGATACAGAAAAGCATGTCTATCGCAAAATATTAAATCAATTTATAACACTTTGATAAATTGTCCCGGCCTTTAGGCCGGGAGCATGGTTAATATATTTGCAGGGCTTTATCCCAAATTGTTTTATTGGGCTAAAGCCCGGTAAACATTGAGTATATCAACCCCTGCCCCGAAGGGCAGGGCAATTCAATTATTAATAATTTTTGTACTTGTCTTTTCCTCCGGCAACAATGGCCAATCCTTATTAGATACATGAGCTTTTTTCATCATCGCCATCATTTTCTTTACAACCCCTGCAAATTTATCTGCCATATTATTTTTCTCCGAAGGATCATTTTCCAAATCATATAATTCAACCAGTATTTTATCCGTTGTGTTCACATTCAATTTTACCAGCTTCCAATTCTTCCACCTTACTGCCTGCCTGCCATCATTTTCATGAAACTCCCAATACAAATATTCATGCTGTGCCTGTTTGCCATTTTTAAGTAAAGTGGGTAAAATGGAAATACCATCTGTTTTAATTGTTGTTTGCACTGTTGCTGCCGATAAAAATGTTGGAAACATATCCCACAATGCAACTGGTAAATCACTAACTGCAGGTTTTATTTTTCCTTTCCAGTATGCAATAAACGGCACACGAATGCCTCCTTCATACAAGTCTCTTTTAATACCACGATACAAACCATTACTGCTAAAAAATTCCGGGTCGCCGCCATTTTCTTTATGCGGTCCATTATCGCTGGTAAAAATGAGCAATGTATTTTCTAATAATCCTTTTGCTTTAAGTGTTGCAAATATTTCTCCCACATAATCATCCAGCCTTGCTACCATTGCTGCATACTGTGCATGGGGCAACGGCTCCGGTTTAATATTATGTACTCTTGTTTTTAAATTAACACCGGTTAATGGCTGTTCATTAAATTTTTTAGCGTAATAATTATATTTCTCACCATGTGGCCCAATTACGTCGCCATGTGGTAAAGTGTAAGGCAGGTACATAAAAAAAGGTTTGCTGCCCGATTGCAAAATATATTGAATGGCCTGCTGCTGAATTAATGCAGCAGAGTAAACCGAATCGCAAGTTTTATTTATGGATAAATCAATTTTAGTATGATTATCCCACAAATAAGGCGGATAATAATCATGTGCCAGGCTCTGGCAATTGTAGCCGTAAAATTTGTCGAATCCTTTTTTATTGGGATCGCCGCTGTTTTGATTAAACCCTAAACCCCATTTGCCAAATGCTGCTGTGGCATACCCATTATTTTGCAGCAGGTTAGCCAATGTAATTACCGAATCGGGCAGTGGTGTTTGCCCTTCCGGCGCAAAAGATTTATTCCCCCGTATAACAGTATGGCCTGTGTGCAGGCCCGTAAAAAAACTGCATCGTGCCGGGCCGCAAACAGTAGAACCGGAATAAAACTGCGTAAATTTCATTCCTTGCTTTGCCAGTTCATCAATGTTAGGAGTTTCTATTTTTTGTTGCCCGTAGCAACCAATATCCCCATAGCCTAAATCATCAGCAAAAATAAAGATGATGTTGGGTGGGTTTACTTTTTTTTGTGCAGATGCTGTGGTAATAGCCAATAAAAAAAATGCAGTAAGTACTTTGAACATGGTTGAAGTCTTTTCTTTATTAGTTATTGTTTTTGCCTTTTAGCCTTTGCCTCCTCAGCCGGCGGGCTGCGTACCTGCACCGGCGCCTCTTTTTCTCCTTTGTAAAAATTTGCTTCGCATTTTTCCAATTCCGCCTGCGGCGTAACCAGAGAAAAAGAGGCGCCTTATGCAGGTACTGGTGAAAAAGCGAATATAGGCTTCATTTATTTTGAGTTTATTTTTTCTATTATTATTTACAACCTTATCATTGTTACAGTAAAAGAAAACACTCCAAACAGAAACATTATTCATTATCCATTAATCAATTATTCATTATTCCCTCATACACTTCCACCTCAATTATACTCAACGTTCCTTTTGCATTCGCATCATTTCTTGCCACACCATCATCCAGTTTTTTTCCATTTACTTCCACACCGGCATCAGTATTTTTATTTTGCGACACATCCGATAATTGTATTCTTAATTTTTTTCCTGTTTGTGGCTTGCATTGAATAGTGTGATAGCCCAATGATGTTTTTGTATTGCCATTAAAAATTTCTTTGCCATCCAACGTAATTATCAGTGGATAAATTCTGCTCCTGAAATTATTTAACTTTAACGTTATTTCACTAACAGTTGCTGCTCTTTCCAAATCATATTCAATCCAAGCCGTATTTAGTTTACCATCATTCACCCAATCGCTTAATTCATTGTCATCATAACTGGCAAACGCACTGTCGGCATTGGCACCGGCGGTGGCTTTTACAATTGCAATGGGTCTACGGGTAATATTGTAAGATGGTGTTGCAGGCGTTGGTCCTCTTTTTAAAACAGAAGGCAAACCAGCCGAAGGTAAAATTTTAGACAACCCATTTTCAATTGCAAAAGGTTTGGTTTGCAAAATTAATGTTGCAGGTTTTAATCCGTCTGCTGTTGCAGTAATCGTTATAGTTCCTGCTGTTGTAGTGGAACGAATTAAAAAACGATTCACCCCTCCTTCTACCGGAAAACTTTTTGCTAAAATATAATTATCCAGGCCAATCGCCATTCCGCCACGCCATTCTGCTGGGCCGTCTATTTTATAATTGATCATGTTTAATGCTGTTGGGCATCTGTTACCTTTTGCATCAATCACTTCCACTTCTGTTAAAGCTACATCATGACCATCAGCTATAAAATCTGTTGGTCGTTTAATATTTTTTAATCGTAATGCCACCGGTTCACCAACAGTAATAATTTTGTCGGCACAAACCGGATTATTATTTTTATCATATCCTTTTGCACTAATGTTACCGGTTTTAAACGCCACATTTTTAAAAGTGAATAAGAAGCCGTCACTTTTAATTCCATAACCTAACGAAGTGCCGTTTACTTTTAATTCCACTTTATCGGCAGTACTTATCACAAAAATATCTTTGGTAACACCTGCAGTATAATTCCAATGGCCCACAATATGTATGTGTTGCTTTTCGGGGTTTACCCAACCATCCCACATTACTTCGTGAGCATAAAAATTTTCTTTTTGTATTCTTAAGGCATCCACTTCGCCGCTGCGGCGGTAATTGTTGGCGCCTCTGTGATGGGTATTGGTTTCACTCCAAACTATATTTACCCCGCCAGCGCTTACCCGCTTTCCGGTACCGGGTCTTTCGTTCCAAAATTCGAACCAGCGTTTTACATTTTCCACCGCATGGCTTTCCATATTGCGGTTGTAAGCTGCAGCAGATTGCCCGTTGTGCAACGGTCCCTCCCCATCTTTATGAAACGGTATGGTGTAATCATCCCAAAATTTTCTCGAGCCTTCATCACGTGAATATTCCATTGCCCACATTGGTATGTTAGCACTTTTGTTAGTGTACAGCATTTCGCCGCCATACTCTGCTACTTTACTGTTTAGCATTTCACGGCTGCCAATGGCACGGCCACCAAAAGCATCATACTTGTTGCGGATGTCTTTCATCTCATGCATGTGTGCTTCGCTGATGTTTTCGTTACCGCATTCATAAAAAATTATACTGGGGTTATTGCGGTTGTAGATGATGGCATCGGCCATTAGATTTTTTCTTTGCTGCCATCTTACACCATCCACATCCCTTTCTGCATCGCCGGCCTGCATGGCCTGCAATAAACCTACACGGTCGCAACTTTCAATATCCTGTTTCCATGGGGTAATGTGCATCCATCTTACTAAATTACCGCCGCTTTCCACCATCAATCCATTGCTGTAATCACTCAGCCATGGCGGCACACTTAAACCAATTGCCGGCCATTCGTTACTCGTTCTTTGTGCGTAACCATGCACCATTATCACCCGGTCGTTTAAATAGATCATACCGTTTTTAAATGCCGTTTTTCTAAATCCTGTGGTGGTGGTTACAATATCTGTTGGTTTATTATTGATGAGCAAACTGGTTTGCACATTATACAAATAGCCATAGCCCCAGCTCCAGTGGCCCACAGCCCGAGCGCCTTGGCAGACATCGGCTTGGCAAACAAGTAGCCTTGCAATTCGTTGCAGCCCATGGTGCGAAGGATCTCGCGCTGCCCTTCGGTTTCGACGC
>JANMVB010000619.1:0-2029 GCA_031392305.1 Ferruginibacter sp. | reverse complement strand
GAATAAGTCATGATCAGCGAAGGTATTTCAATACCTGCCTGCTGAAATTTTATCAATATTAAATCGTCCATTTTTAGCCTTGCAGCTTGAGACAGCTTAGCCCTTTTGTCTAAAAAATGTGTGCGGATTTCTGTCTTGTTCATGCTGAAGGTGGTTTACACAATTAGGCATCAAATTGCAGGCTGAAGACTATGCAATATACTTTGTGCAGTTGCTACAAAGTGGAAAATCATAGTAAAGGATATTGTTGCGTAAACTAAATGAAATATAAAAACCAAGCCCTACTTACTCCTACATGATAAATATAGAAAAAATAGTAGTACCATAGTTGCGTTCTGTCTTATATCCTGAAATTTTTTTGTAGTCATTGCGGGGTGTATGTTCCAACACAAACCAACCGCCTGGCAGTAAAAGTTTTTTTTCAAATATTTTTACCGGTAATTCATCAATGTTCAGCAAGGCATACGGCGGGCCGGCAAATATAAAATCGAACTGCTGGCTGGAGGTTTCTATAAACTTAAATACATCTGATTTTATTATTTTAAAATTGATAAAGCCAAGTTCATCCGATGTTTTTTTTATAAAGGCATGCATGGTTGTATCCTTCTCTACAATGGTAATTTCGGACGCTCCCCTGCTGGCAAGTTCGTAGCTGATGCTGCCCGTACCTCCAAATAAGTCCAGTACTTTAAGCCCTTCAATACTAAGGTTGTTTTGAATAATATTAAACAACCCCTCTTTGGCAATATCCGTTGTGGGCCTTGTATAAGGCATTTTAGCAGGCGGGTTAAATTTTCTGCCACCATGTATGCCGCTGATTATACGCATGAGGCTATTGCAAATAAATGACTGAAATAATGGGCGGGGTATTTACTGATGTTTTCCGGGTATTCAAATTCTTCGGGCAGGGCTTCAAAGAATAAATGGGGAAAATATTTATAGAGCTCGCTGTACAATGCAGAGGCTACATCAATCATTCCGCTAAGGTGTACCGTTATATCCTGCACATTTACTTCAAAACTTCTGCAAACATTCAGCAAGTGATATGCAACATCATCCGGAATTTTATAGCTATAATTTTGTATTACCTGCAGCTTGCCTTCTTTCTGTAAAAGTACCGTTAACTGTCCCGTATGAAAAATGCAGTATAAATGGCTTTCGCCGCTTTTAATTACATCTGGTAACAACGAAAATAGATGTGTGTAGTTAGCTGCTTCAAAATACCTGTTCACCACCGTATCAATCATTGCAGGCGCACTATATACATTATGGAGCTGGTGGCGGTAAATATAATCGGTGCGTATGGCTGTTTCTTTAAAATCACCAAATACAAGTTCAAGCATCGCCTTATTTTCATCCGGATTAAATAACTGCTGCGGCACCAATACCGATTGCGGGTAACCGTAAATGATATGCACCTCTTTAAACTGCTGCTGCAAAACCGGCTGGTCTTTCACCACCTGGTGAATATTATTTGCAGCATCTTCATCTGTTGCGCCGTTTTTAAAATGAAATGTTGCCAATGCAATGCAGGCGTTGTTATCCATTATAATGTACGAAAGCCCCTGCGGCTTTATCTCAATATAAAGGTCGGCAGTATCGGTAATTACTTTAGATGGCTGTATGATGAATGATGAAGTCAATAGTTGTATTTAAGCAGGCAAAATAAGATAATTTTGCCGACAATATGGAAAGTACAGCATTAATAAAAGATTTAAAAGTAACCGTTACCAACAGGCAGATACTTTCAATTGCCTTACCAATTACACTTGCCATCCTTATACCGCAAATCAACATGCTCACCAACAGCATTTTTTTAGGTAACCTTAGTGCGGAGGCCTTGGGCAATGCAGGAATAACCGGTGTTTTTTATTTAATTTTTGCGGTAGCCGGGCATGGACTCAACAATGCCATGCAGTCTGTTTTTTCACGTTATGCAGGCAGTGGTGATACCGGTGCATTTAAAACCATTCTTCTGCAAGGCATGCGCATTAGCCTGCAGTTTGCCTTAGCAGGTATTTTGGTTACC
>JANMVB010000586.1:0-5942 GCA_031392305.1 Ferruginibacter sp. | reverse complement strand
TAGAGGTTTAAGTTGGTGCTGATATCCCACCACTTGGTTAAAAAATTCTGTGAAGTTACTTCTGCACCGGTTGAATAACTTGAATTGGCATTGATATAAGTATTGATCAGGTCATTATTACCTGTGATAGGATTTATCTCCTGCGTTAAGAAACGGGTAATTAAATTGTTGGTGTATTTGTAATAAACAGAGCCCAACAATGTATTGTTGCCTTTAAAGCTTTTTAGGTAAGATAACTCCAGTGATTGTGTAAACTCCGGTACCAGGTTAGCATTGCCTTTAGTGATATTTAATTTATCAGAGTAATCTATAAATGGTATCTGTTGAAAAAAGTTTGGCCTGTTGATTCGGCGGCTATAACTTAATTGTACTTCCTGCTTATTTTTTAATTTTTGAGTTAAAAAAACTGAAGGAAATAAACTAACCGGGTAGTTGTTTTTGAATTGCTCGCCGGTGTTGTTTAACGTGCCTTTATAATCTGAGCTTTCAGCACGCAGGCCTAGCTTGTAACCGAAATCTTTGATGGTACTGCTTAGTGTTGCATACGCAGCATACACATTATCTGTATTTGTATAATCACTGGTTGCTGAAGGAATGATAACATACGCATTGGATGAAGCATCATATAAATAATTATCATTGCGGTTAATACGGCTACGTAAAGCGGCCCTTACACCTGTTTCAAATTTTGTTAGCTTACTCACCGGCAAAACAAAATCAGACTGTATCAAAAAGTTCTTATCCGTACCACTGCCAATGGTATTCTGTAATTCTGTATTGATGATATTACTACTACTATTGCCTGCAAAATAATTACTGGTTATTAGTGAATTACTTTTCATTTCGCCGCTAAAATAGTTGGCATCTATAGTTAACTCCTGGCCCTCTTTAGGAAACAATTGTTTAAATCCCAGTACAGTACCAAGGCGATCAAATTGCCTTGTGCCGGTTGTATTGCGCTGACTTAAACTCGTGATTTTTGCATTATTATATAAACTGTCTGTTGATATATCTATATAATCAGTGGGATTAAATTCACCATGAAATTTGATAGCACTGATGGATAGGGTAGTTCTGTTGGTTATAAAATAATCCAGGCCCAGTTTACCAAAAAGGAAACTGCCTTTTGTACGGTTATAATTGTTCTGTAAAACAGAAGTTTGTGGCACATCCAATAAATTGATACGGTCTGTTGTACCTGTGGTACGGCTTTTATTTTGATTGTAGTTGAGGCCGGCAGTAATGTTGATTTTATTTTGACGAAGGTTAAAATCCCAGTACAGTACCAAGGCGATCAAATTGCCTTGTGCCGGTTGTATTGCGCTGACTTAAACTCGTGATTTTTGCATTGTTATATAAACTGTCTGTGGAGATATCTATATTATCAGTGGGATTAAATTCACCATGAAATTTGATAGCACTGATGGATAGGGTAGTTCTGTTGGTTATAAAATAATCCAGCCCCAGTTTACCAAAAAGAAAACTGCCCTGTGTACGGTTATAGTTGTTTTGTAACACAGAAGTTTGCGGCACATCCAATAAATTGATACGGTCTGTTGTACCTGTGGTACGGCTTTTATTTTGGTTATAATTGAGGCCGGCAGTAATGTTGATTTTATTTTGACGAAGGTTAAAATCCACGCCGCTGTTGATAGCGCCACGCTTATCTACACCTGCTCTTAAGTTTCCGTTATAGCCGGTTTTTTTGTTTTTCTTCAATACGATATTTAGTATTCCTGCACCACCACCGGAGGCATCATATTTGGCAGAAGGGTTGGTGATTACTTCCACGCTTTCAATGGCATCAGCAGGTACCTGGTCGATGGTAAGCGTTGTGGGCCTGCCATCAATTAATAATTGTGGTGCACTGTTGCGCATGGTTACATTTCCATCAATGTCAACATTTACTGAGGGTACATTGCGCAATACGTCAAGGCCGGTACCACCTGCGCTCATTATATTTTTTTCTACGTTAAATATTTTTTTATCTCCACTCAACCTAACACTTGGTGAAACTGCGGTAACTACCACATCCTGTAATTGCTTGGCATCAGGCGTAAGTTTTATATTTCCCAGGTCTTTATCAAATGAAGGCATTGAAGGACGTTGTGCCGGGGGTGTAGTGGCAGCAGCAGGATCTCTTTTTGGCATAAAGGATACTTCCTGTTCCATCGCTTTGTAACCAGTAGTACTGATTTTTAATACCAATTTGCCCATCAGTGGCAGTTCTTCAAAATTAAAATCACCGTTGCTTTTTGTGATCATTCCTTTTACCAATACCTGCTTCATTTTTTTTGTGGTGGTATCCATTTTTGTTTGCATCAGCATTACGGAAGCATCTCCAATGGGTTTGCCATCAGCATCAGTTATTTTACCATAAACATGGCCAATGTTTCCCGGTGCCTGCATGGCCCCGTTGCCTGGCATTGCGCCTGGGGGCATTTGAGCAAATAAGCCAGTAGTAAAAATGAAAACTGCAATTAGTAAAAGGAATTTTTTCATAAATTTTTTATTAGACCTCAAAGCTACCGCAGGGCCATTGGCATTTTTAGTAAATGAGATAAGTGGGTGAAATGTTGCGACGAAAAGGTAAGCAGGCTGACTTTTGGAAAAAGGCAGTTAAAAACAGGAAAGTAACCTGTCAATATCATCCAGGTTATTATAAACATGTGGCGAAACCCGTATAGATTTGCCCCTGAAACTGATGAAAACCTTTTTTTCAAGCAGAGTTGCTTTGAGCTTTTCTACATTTATATTGCTGAGGGGAATGCTAACAATATGCCCGGCATTTTCAGCCTGATCGAATGTAGGATCTTTTAATTTTTTGTATTCAATTATGGGGGCAGTAAGTTTTTTTATTTCAGTTTGCAGGTAGGCCACATCCCATTTTACTATTTGCTCTAATGCAGCTACGGCCATGGGTGCCAGGTTTATTTGTGGAAATTCTCCCATATCAAATTTTCTTGCACCAGCCCTGTAGTGATCCGTATAATTTGTTAAGTCGGCAAAATTGTCGCTATCTTTTCTTGTTGCCCAGGAATATTCTAATGGCTCGCCTGTTTGCTGCCAGCGTTTTGCAACATACATATAACCCAGGCCATAAGGGCCAAGCATCCATTTATAACCGGCGCAAATAGCAAAGTCTGGATTGATACTTTCAATATCAATGGGCAGCACACCCAGCGACTGTGTTATATCCAGCACGAGATAGCTGCCCGCCTGCCGGGCTGCGTCACTGATTTTTTGCAGGTCAACCCAGGTGCCATCAATCCAATGGCAGTTGGGTACTGTAATGATGCCAGTATTGGTGTTTATTTTTTCCAGGATGCTTTCGGTGAGGGTTAAATCCTTCTTTTTCACAACCGTGATAATTTTCAACTCTTGTTGCACAGCTAAATTTTGCCACACATAATAGTTGGAAGGAAATTGCTGATCCAGCACAATGATCTCTTTTCCTTTTTGCAGTTTGAAATTTTTTGCAGCCACCGCCAGCCCGTAGCTTGCTGAAGGTATCAGGGCTATATTATCATCGGTTGTCTGAAATATCGTTGCTGCCAGGCTTCTCAAATTTTCGGCATTGGTGAACCAGTCTGTTGATGCAAGTTTCCAGGGGGCCGCCCTGGTGTCAAGCGCTTTCATTCCTGCCTCCCTAACAGATTTTAACATGGGCGACATATTTGCACAGTTCAGGTAGGTGACTCCTTCTTCTATCAAAAACAGGTTTTTATGATCGTCAACTATTTCAGGCATACCTAAAGTTATTTATTTAAAATGAGTGGGATTATGCAAAATGTAAGTGTAGTGATAAATTGATTTTCTGCTATTAAATTAAAAAATAATAATTGATAATGTAAAAACTGGTGAATGCTTAACAAGTACGGCGGGTAAAGCTCCACATTGGTATTACGTTCAAGTGAGTGACACAACGATGTTGACCAATGATACAATGCTGGTTAAAAAAAGCTGTATTAATTCTTCACTTTAACGAAACAAAACTTACTGCACCCTATTACCCGATATTTTGTTTTGTACCTTTGCACCTGGCAAAAAAATATATGGCGAAAGAAAAAAAATCCGTTTCAGCAGAGGTAGTTCAGCATGATTTTATTGAAGTATTTGGCGCAAGGGAGCATAACCTGAAAGACATTGATATAAAAATTCCCAAGAATAAACTGGTGGTATTTACCGGTGTAAGCGGCAGCGGAAAATCGTCGCTGGCATTTGATACCATTTACAACGAAGGGCAACGACGCTACATGGAAAGTTTTAGCGCTTATGCACGCCAGTTTATGGGTGATATGGAACGGCCCGATGTAGATAAAATAACAGGGCTTTCACCTGTTATTTCCATTGAGCAAAAAACTACCAATAAAAATCCCCGGAGTACGGTTGGTACCATCACAGAAATTTATGATTTTCTACGTTTGCTGTATGCAAGAATTGGCGAGGCATATAGCTACAACACCGGCAAAAAGATGGTGAAATTCAGCGAGGAAGAAATTGTTACGAATATTTTCACGAGGTTTAAAAATAAAAAAATCAGTTTGCTGGCGCCATTGGTACGTGGCCGCAAAGGGCACTACCGTGAGCTGTTTGAAGATGTGCGGAAGAAGGGTTTTTTGAAAGTGCGCATTGATGGTGAGATTAAAGACCTGATAGCAAAAATGCAGGTGGATCGTTATAAAATTCACGACATAGAATTGGTGGTAGATCGCCTTCCGGTAACGGAGGATATGAAAGTGAGGCTGAGCCAAAGTGTACAGAAAAGTTTGCAAATAGGAAAAGATTTGATGTTTGTGGCTGCAGCCCCAACAGCCCCCCCACCCCCCAAAGGGGGGATTAAAGAAGAGACTTTAAAATTGAAAGTGACCAACAAATCAGCAGGGTCAAAAGCCCCTCCTTCGGAGGGGTTTGGGGAGGCTTCTTCGGAGTCTTTAGAGACGGCCTCTTACAGCAAACAACTAATGTGTTTTGATACAGGCATCAGTTACGAAGAGCCCTCGCCCAATGCATTTTCTTTCAACAGCCCCTATGGTGCCTGCTCTACCTGCAAAGGGCTGGGCAATGTTTATACCATTAGTATGGAATCTGTATTGCCCGATAAAAAGTTATCGATAAAAGAAGGCGGCATTGCACCACTCGGTGAAGAAAGGGAAGCCTACATGTATAAAAATGTAGAAGCAGTTGCAAAAAAGAATAAGATCAGTTTGGATAAGCCACTTAATAGTTTATCACAACAATCGCTCAATATTTTATTGTATGGAAATGAAGAAGGTATTGGCTCAGAAGGCACAAACGATTTCGACCTGTCGGAATCCGGTTATGAAGCAGAGTCGTTGAATTACCCCACTTCAGGGGATGGGGGCGGGGGCCTTGCCTTCGAAGGCATCATCCCCATGCTAAAGCGTTGGTTTACCGGCAGCGGAACCACCGAGGCCATGAGGGAATGGGTAGAGAAATTTATGGAATTAAAAACCTGCCCCACCTGCAATGGCAGCCGCTTAAAAAAAGAAAGCCTTTGGTTTAAAATAGATGATACAAATATTGCAGAGCTCAGTAATCTCAATCTTGATAAACTGCTGGTATGGTTCAGCGGCCTCGAAAAAAGACTAAGCAACAAGCAAAATTTAATAGCGGGTGATGTGCTGAAAGAGATACGGGAACGCCTGCAGTTTTTATTGGATGTCGGGCTTACCTATCTTACTATTAACCGTTCTTCAAAAAGCCTCAGTGGCGGCGAATCTCAAAGGATAAGGCTGGCAACGCAGATAGGGTCGCAGTTGCAGGGCATCACGTATATTTTGGATGAACCGAGTATTGGATTGCACCAGCGTGACAACCAGCGGTTGATTGGTGCCTTGCAAAATTTAAGAAATATTGGTAACAGTGTGTTGGTGGTGGAGCATGATAAAGATATTATGCTTGCTGCAGATTACCTGGTT
>JANMVB010000577.1:0-13026 GCA_031392305.1 Ferruginibacter sp. | reverse complement strand
AAATATTACAAAGGCCCTTTGCAGGTAATTGAACCACATGAGCTGGAAAAAATATCTGCCCTCAGCACCCCCGGCAATGTATTGGCTGTGTTTAAAAAAGCTGCTTATCAGCAACCCATCTTAAAAGGCAGGCTTACTCTTGCGCTTGACACTATACAAGACCCCGGTAACCTGGGCACCATCATTCGTATTGCCGATTGGTTCGGCATAACTGACATTATTTGTTCTGAAAACTCTGTGGAAATGTACAACCCTAAAGTGGTGCAAAGTACCATGGGCAGCCTGGGCAGGGTAAATGTAACTTATACAAACCTGCCGCAATTGTTGCAACAAAATAATAATATTCCAATTTATGCTGCTGGTTTAAATGGTAAAAAAATAAGTGAATTGCATGGTTTAAAAGAAGCAATCATCATCATTGGAAATGAAGCGAAAGGCATTAGTGATGAAGTGATGGCCCTGGCGCATGAAAAAATTACCATACCAAAAATAGGAGAGGCAGAGTCTTTAAATGCTGCAGTGGCAGCGGGGATAATTTTGTCGCATATTATTTAGAGGGAAGCAAATTTCTTTAGAAAATTCGTTGGTGATATTTTTTAATAGTGTTGCACCGGCAGAAGATTTTCATGGCAGCATCGTTGTGTCACTCCCTTGTGCCGCATATCTGTGGGGAGCTTTAATTGCGTTGTGTTGGTGGAAAGTTTAAACCTTTTGAAAAGGTATAAACATACTGCTACAAATCTCCTATTTTATAAGTGATTTAAGTTGTTTTTATTAATGTTAATATTTGTGGTAAGCAATCTATAATGCTTTTACTATTTAGTGATTGTTTTAATAATTACTCCAATTGAATTGTCCTTTATATTGTAATCTCTTTTTAGTTTGCTATCATTTACCACTGATAATTCAATAAAATTACTGTCATTGATATTAAAAAGATCCCCTTCAAAATTAGACCTAAGAACTTTATCGTTTAAGATATAAATAACTTTTGCCTCCATTTTCATGTCAGGAACTAACTGTTGATACTCAAATGATTTTGAATTAAAATATTTCCAGTATGAATCTCTAGCAAAAGATTTTGTAGTAATATAAATAACTCCACTTTTAGCATCTTTTCCAGTAATCTTTGTGGCATTAGAATCTTTATAAACAGATACTAAAGCTATTTCATTAGGTTCATATAAATTTAATGCTCCTTTATTTACCCGTATGCTGTCCAGAAAAAACATAGGTTCATCAGGGGGGAATAAAATAAATTCATCTTTTTTATGAGAAATACTGTAACAAGAAATACTAAGGTCAATACCACTGATTCCTTTGTCTAAATAGTAGGCTTCATCAACCGGATATTGAGGTTTTTTGTTCTTATCTATTTCAACAAAGAATGATAAAGTGTCATTTGTCAAATTCCAATAATCGGAGCAACCTCTTGACTTCCAGGTGTTATAACCAGGATAAATCTTAAGTACATCTTTCACTGATAGAGTATTCATATTTATATAATTACCATCAGGTAATTTGCCAATAAAGTCTTTTGTCAGTCTTATTTTACTGATGAATTCATTGTTATTATCTTTTTGAAAAATTATTCCTGGATATTTTTTTGAATAATATCCTTTCCGGTTAACAAATCTTGAATCTTGTACAAATCCATCTTTACACATATCCATCTCTTCAACTTCAACACTTTTAAGTTCACTATCAAGATTTTTGAGATCACTTAATGTTGTACTACATAGACAAAAACCTGAAAGAGTTATTTTCTTAGCAAGTGTAGTATCAATTTGATTTTGCTGTGTGCTGATTTGAGATTTTGCCATAAAACAGCAAAAGATTAGAAAAAGGAGGAAGTGTATTTTAAGTTTCATGGGTATTTTTTATGTGAGCAAAAATAAGAGACTTTCAACCTTCGTGAGTTATTTTGTTATTTTAAGCCCGGCGGAGTATTCAAAGTACCACACATATAGATTATGTCGATTTCTATGCCCGCAAGACTTATCCATTTGCATAACGCAATTAAAGCCCCCCATTGGTATTCAGTACAAGAGTGCGACGCAACGATGAACCACATAGCTTCTTGGCCCGGACAATAATTTTTGATACCTAACCTTCAATATAAAATTAGCCCATTAGCTAATTAGCAAATTACCTAAATTCAATTGCCTTCACCGGCTCTATCTTTTTTACCAGCATGGTGGGGATGATGAGTGTTGCAAAACAGATGGCCAGGGTTATTACATCTACCAGTACAACCTGCCACCACACTACATCTGCATGGGCGGCACTCATGTAATAGGCTTCTTCATCTAATTTAATAAAACCCGTGGCATCCTGCAGCCAGCAAATACCCAGCCCCAGTAAAGTGCCGATGATTACGCCGGTAAATGCGATGATGGCGGTATTATACAAAAATATTTTTTGTACATCCCAGTCGCTGGCGCCGATGGCTTTTAGTATGCCTGTCATACGGGTTCTTTCCAGCACAATAATCAGCAAACAGGTGATGAGGTTTACAATAGCAACTATCATCATAATGCCAATAAGGATGAGCTTAATATCATTCTGCAACCCAAGCCAATCGAATATGTTGGGATAAATTTCTTTGATCGTTTTACTGTTCCAGCCAATGGGTGTTTCGGCTTTTATAAGTTGCGCAATAGAATCTGTAAGGGAATAATCTTTTAAGAAAACTTCGTAGCCACCTATCTGATCTGGCCGCCAGTCGTTCATGCGACGGATGAGGTTGATATCACAGATGCCGAATTGTTTATCGTACTCATCAATGGCAGTTTTAAAAATACCGGCAATCTTTAATTTTCTTGGCCGCTTGCTGCCATCCTGTTGAATAAAAAAAGAAAGTAAAGTATCATTCACTTTAATATTGAGCTGGTTGGCAATATAGGCGGAGATATTGATCTCTCTGCTGTAGCCGCTATCTGCAAATGAAACCCATTTGCCTTCAACCAAAAATGGCTGTAGCCTTGCGTAATCAAAGGATGAATCAATGCCTTTTACCAATATGCTTTCAATGTCGGTGCCGTAGGTAAGTATAACAGATTTGGTAGCATATCTTTCTACGGATTTTACATCGGCAATACTGCGGATAATTTGTTCTACCGTATCGTTTTTTGTGATAGGATATTCCTCTGCAATGCTTACCCTGTTTTCAATGTCCTGCTGCACATGGATATGGCCCCAAAAACTAAAAACCTTATTGCTGATAACCTGCTGAAACCCGTTTACAAAACTAAGTGCCACTATCATTACAGCCACACTTACAGCAGTGGCGCCCACTGCAAGGCGTATGATAAAACGTGAAAAGGTATTTTGCCTGTTAAAGGCTATTCTGTTTGCTATAAAAAGTGATATATTCAACCGGCATAATTTTGGTATCTTTCAAAAGTAAATATTTTAATAACCACATGCACCTTTTTAAATCGTTGGGCTTATCGCTTGTTTGCTTTTTGTGTTTTCATTTGCTTCCTGCGCAAAAAAATCCTGAGGCCATTTTTAAGAATAATATTCACACCGTCAGGCTGCATAGCTATGGCGACCAGCAGGCATTGCCCATATATAAAATTAACAGCAGCGACCGCCTTGAGCTTCACTTTGATGATATGGATGCAAATGTAAAAAGCTATTATTATACTTACCAGTTATGCGATTATAACTGGAACACCGTAAGGCTAAGCCCTTTCGATTATATAAAAGGTTTTACGCAGCAGCGCATTACCAACTACCGGTTTTCTTCTATTGCATTTACCCGTTACACCCATTACCAGGTTATTTTGCCCGAAACAAATTCGGTGCCTACCCGTAGCGGAAATTATTTGTTAAAAGTTTTTTTAGATGGCGATACATCTAAACTTGTTTTTACCCGGGCACTGCTGGTGCTTGATCCAAAGTCGTCTGTACTGGCGCAGTTTATTCAACCTTTTACGCCACAATATTTTAAAACGCACCAGCGTGTAAAGTTCACCGTTAACCTTGATGGGCTCAATGCTTTTAGTGCCAGTCAGCAGGTGAAAGTACTGGTGCTGCAAAACAACCGGTGGGACAATGCGCAGGGAAATATCCCCCCAACTTTTGTAAGGGGAAACTCACTGGAATATAATAACGAAAATAATTTTGTGTTTGCCGGTGGTAAAGAATGGCGCTGGCTCGACCTGCGGAGTTTTCGCCTGCAGAGCGAAAGAGTGGCGAAAGCCGATTACTCAAAAACTGCCACAAAAATGTATGTAAAGCCTGATATTGACCGCAGTGCCCAGCGATATATTTACTACACCGATCTAAATGGTATGTACCAGGTTACTACTTACGAAAGCATCAACCCTTTGTGGCAGGGTGATTATGCCACGGTTGATTTTAGTTTTATCACTCCCTCACAAACGCCTTACGCCGATAAAGACCTGTACCTCTTTGGGCAGTTGACAGATTATAAATTAACTGACGCAAATAAAATGACCTTCAATACAGAGAAAGGAATGTATGAAGGTTCGCAATATTTAAAGCAGGGGTATTACAGCTACGGTTACATGCTGGTAGATAAAAATGATGCCACACAACATTCGGAGCTGGATGGCAATTACTGGGAAACAGAAAACACTTACACCATTTTGGTTTATTACAAATCCTTCACTGATCAGTACGATCAGCTCATTGGTATCGGTAAATTAAATACCCGAACGGATGTGGCGGGGTTTAGTTTTTAGGAAGGTTTTCTGTTTTCTGTTTATTGTTTTCTGTTTGGGCTTCACGATTTCTTGCAGGGTTATTTGCACATTTATTTTTCTATTAATTTTTATTGAAAATATTTTTGTCCGGGCTGTGAAGCTATATGGTGCATCGTTGCATCGCCCTCTTGTACTGAATATCATTGGGGAACTTTACCTGCGTTTTGCATAAAACTTTAGCCTTGTTTATTTTTATTGAAACAACAACTCATATTCGTCTGCTGCAATAAAAAAAAGCCACAGCTTTTAAACTGTGGCTATATTTAAATGATTATAATTTTTACTTCAATGTAAACCGTATCACCCCATTTTTCTTCTCGTCCGATTCTACCCTTGTTTCATACGTTTGTCCGTCAACATATACTTTCATCAGGGCAGTGTTAGGTGGAATTTTCCCCAGGTTCTCGGCATACATTACCAATTCGTTGGTGGCATTTTTAATAGCCTTTAAATTAATGGTAATAGCCTTGTCTGTTAGTTTTTGTTTGCTGCTTACCACGTTGCCGTTAAAGTAAACAGTTACTTCATCACCATCTACATCACCATTGTCATACAATTCAATTTTTATGTCAGCCGATTTTACATCAATATTTTTTACCACCACATTTTGCCTGTTGCCGGTGCTGCTGCTGCTTTCTTTTTTGGGATCATATTTTTCAGGCATCAGCGTGGCAATTAACAAATTGTTGCCACCCAGGTAAGCGTTGGCTACTTTTTTTATATCGGCAGTGGTTATTTTATCTACATATTTTTCGTAGTTTATAAAGCGGTCAATATTATCGCCCTGTACTTTACTATCAATAATATTACCAGCCCAGGCTGCATTGCTCTTGATGGTTTCCTTGTGCGTTTCTTTCCATTGCTGCTTCACTTTGGTAAGGTAGCTTTCCTCAATTCCCTTTGTACGGATTTTTGCTATTTCACTTTGCAAAGCCTGCGTTAATGTATCTGCTTTTTCGGGGCCGCAGGGCAGTTGTGCAATAAAAGTGTATGAGCTGTATGGTACTTTTTCAAGCCCACCAAAAATACCCCCGCCATATATCCCCTGTACTTTTTCACGCAGCTCTTCTATAATGCGGATATTTAGTACTTCGGTAAGTGCTTCTGCTTTCAGCGCTTCATCTTCATTGTAATTTGCTTCACCGGCAAAGGCAACCAGTATCAGGCTTTTTTCTTCTTTACCTCTGTATGTGTTAAGGTTTACTTTTCCTTTGGCTGTGCGTACTTTGTTATCGGTAAAAGTAAATTTTTTACCAGTTGCTGGCAAAGAGGCAATGTACTTTTCAATCAACGGAATAATTTTTTGCTCATCAATATTGCCCACAATAGCAAACTGCATTCCGCTCATATCACCAAAATGTGCTTTGTAAATTTCCATCGTTCTGTCGATGTTAACCTTATCAAAATATGCAGCATTTGGCACAGCTACAGGCGCCAGTGCATTATTATTAAACAATGTTTTATAAAATGTATCCACAAATACTGCCTGCGGATTGGCATTCAGCATGGCGAGTTGCGATTTGTTTTTCTGTATATATGAATTAAAGAGTGAAGTATCTTTTCTTGGGGCCGTTACATGCAGGTACAATAACTGCAGCATCGTCTCTACATCTTTTACTGAACTGCTTCCGCTAAAGCCATCTTTTGTGCCGGAAAAAAGATCGGAAATACCCGCTGTTTTACCTGCAAGTGATTTTCGTAAATCCACCGGGGTAAAGCTGCCAAAGCCCATTGTTGATGCAATTTGCGTTGCATATTCCGCATTAAACTTATCTTTTAAACCGTACTCATTTTTGCCGCCATATCTTGCTGCTGACAACACTATTTCATCATTTTTAAAATCAGTTTTTTTCAACACCACAGTTACCCCATTTGATAATTTTAATTCTGTAGTACCAGCAGGAGCATTTTTAATTTTCGTTAGCACTTTGCCTGCTTTTGGAGCCTTGCTCAACAGATTGGCATCTACTACTTTTTCTTCGTAAGGTTTAATATCGGCTTTATCTATTGCTGCAATTGTTTGCATCAGTTGCAGGCTATCTGGCAAGGCTAATTTAACGGTTGCTTCCGGGCCTGTAATCGACACAACTTTGTTGGGGTTATTTTTAATTACATCCAGCACTTTGTTTACATCATCAAGAGTAATTGAGGGAGCAAACTTCTTTGCAAGGTCAAACTCAGCTTCAATACCGGGCATTGCTTCATGCTCTAAAAAATTACGCAGCACTTCTGCTATCAGTCCTGAAGATTCTGTTTTATCCCTGTCGTTATAAGATTTTTCCATTCTGTTGAGGTAGCTCTTTTTAGCCCTGTCCAGTTCCGCTTGCGTAAAGCCAAATCGCTTCGCTCTTTCAACCTCCGTCATCAAAGCGGTGAGTGCTGTATTGGGGCTGTTAGTGCCCGATCCTGCATTCAGCGAAAAGCCATCATAGCCCCTTGCGTAAGATCCAAAACTGCCAAAGCCGTACACAAAGGGAGCATTCTCTTTTTGCGTAAGTTCCTGCAGGCGCTGGTTAAGAATGGTGGTAGCGAGTGAGCGGATAATGTCGTTTTTATAATCAACATCTGTAACCAGGTCTTGCTTAACAAAAGCAGGGTACTGCACGCTGATATTGTAGCTGGTAGCTTCTTTATCTGTTACCACTATTGCATCTGAAGAGGTATAAGCAGGCAATGGTGCATACTTTCTTTCCCTAACGGTCGCCGGGTTTTTTAATCCGCTAAAATGTTTGCGGATCATCGCTTCTGCCTTTTCCACTGTGATATCACCTACCACAGCTACTGCCATTAAATCGGGCCTGTACCAATCCTGGTAAAATCTTTTGATAACAGGGTAGGAGAAGCCTTTTATAATACTATCCACGCCGATGGGTAACCGGTTTGCATACAATGATCCTTTAAACAGCCTGGGATATATTTTCCTGAACATCCTGTCCTGTGCACCCTTTCCCAGCCTGCTTTCTTCCAGTATGATGGGCCTTTCGCCATCAATGTCATCGTTATTGTAGGTTACATTGTGTGCCCAATCTTCCAGCACCTGGAAACCCTTTTCCAAATTTTCGGGCTTGCTCATTGGGATGGGAAGTATATAGACTGTTTCATCAAAACTGGTGTAAGCATTCAGGTCGCTGCCGAAGCCTACGCCAATGTCCTGCAAAAATGATATGATATCATTCTTTTTAAAATTTTTAGTGCCGTTAAAAGCCATGTGCTCTACCATGTGCGCCAGGCCTTGCTGGTCGTCATCTTCGTTGATGGAGCCTACATTAACTGCCAGCCGCAGTTCTACTTTATTCTCCGGTTTTTTGTTGGGTAAAATATAGTAGGTGAGGCCGTTATCCAGTTTGCCCGTTTTTATTTTCGGATTAAGGGGTAAGGCTGTTTGGGCTGTAAGGGAAATGCTACTAAAAAATGAAGAAATAGCAAAGAGAAACAGGAGCAGGTAATTACGTTTCATATTGTAGTTTTATTTAAGCGCAAACCTACATTAAACAACATTTATAACCATACCATTAATAATATTTTCACAATTTAAATTTGCAGTATTTAACTGCTCATTTTACAGGAGCTATTGTTGGGTAGAGACATTTGTTTTTCAATTTAGCATTGCTATCGTTAAAAATATTAATTATGCCATTACTGAAATCATACTCAATGCAACCTTACCAAGCTCAACGCTTCCCAAAATTTCAACCTTATTAACGGCTTCGGTGGCTGTCATTCCTTTTGAAAAAAGTTTCCAGGCAATTGCCGGGGGTATTACTATAATTGCATTTGCATTTGTGATGGCGGTTTTAGTAAATTCCCAGTTTGTACCTGTTTTTATGATGCTCCATTGTCCGCCAATTTCTGAATCAATTTTTACTGTAACTGTTGTGCCGGTTGCTGCAGTTGTATTTCTGTATGTGTGCGGCAGAGCATGCATAAAAGTTGCTATAAAAGGATAAAACAATTCCTTTGTAAAAATCCCTTCCTTACCTACGGCATCCCTTATTTGTTGCTGGTGAATAAATCTTTCTGTGTACTCTCTTGCTATATGAAACCAATTTTCCGAAACTTCCTCACCGGCCCAGGCCACAGAAAATATTGCACGGTCAAATGGATGTAAGGTGTTGATGTGCTCAGCATATTCAAGGCCGGTAATGTGTAACAGGTTTGTTAGTACTTGCGGGCTCAGTCTTTTGGTGGCATTGGTCCAGCTATGATTTAGTTGGTTTAGATATGCTACCAGCTCAATGTAGCTGTTTATATTGCCCGGTGTTTCACCAAAATAATTATCTCTTGAAATGGATAGTGCCCTTAAATTTCCATCGAGTAAATGAGCGGCAATGTCTTTAACCGTCCACAGTTTGGCAATGGTGGGTGAGTTCCAGTCTTTATCGCTCAGTGATTGTAAAAGATCAATCAAAAGGTTGTTTAAAACCGGGAATAAATGAGCCGTTTTTATTGGTATATTTTTAGTAATGCTCATTACAAGTAGTGATTATTTTTTCCGTACATGGAAGCACAAATAAATAGTATAATTTATAACGCAATTAAAGCTCCCCATAGGTATAAAGTACAAGAGTGCGACGCAACAATGATCCATATTGCTTCTTTGCCTGGACAAAAAAATCTTATTTAATTTTTGTTTGTTGTGCAGTACAACTATGATAGAGAGAACTTGTAAAACGAAATTTAACCGCCACAACTCAACCAACCCTGCAACCATTTTTTACACCCTGCGTTGGTTGCAGCAACACTACTTCGCTGTTTTCGTTGTAGATGCCCAGCACCAAACATTCGCTGAAAAAATTTGCAATTTGTTTTACCGGAAAATTTATAACTGCAATCACTTGCCTGCCTAGCAGTTCATCTTTTTTATAAAGTGCGGTTAACTGTGCTGAAGATTTTTTTATACCCTCAGCGCCAAAGTCAATGGTGAGCTGGTATGCAGGTTTACGTGCATTTATAAAATCCTGCACCGCTGTAATGGTGCCCACCCTCATGTCTATCTTTTCAAAATCCTGCCAGGTAATCATAGTTCCGTTATTTTTTCTACTGCATCAATATTTAAAGCGCCGTAAATATGCGGAAATATTTCATTTACAGATGGGGCCAATTCATGTTTTAATTCAGCATGCAGTTTAGTGGTATCAATATGCAGCAATAAAAGATCGGTACAATTTTTATAATACCTGCTCAATACACCCGCTACCTGGGTTTCGTTGCTTGCATGTATAAACCCTTCCAGCGCCAGTGAGTCAGCTTCGTAAAATCCCTGTGCTATAGCCTGCTGCCATTTCTGTTTGGTTACTACATGATAAATCATTCATCTAATAATTTTGCAAGCGTTAACAGTTCTTCCATTTTATACCGGTTGCGGTCGTTATCAAAACATTTGCTTAATTCCTGAAGCAAAAATTGTATAATTTTTTTATTGCCCAGTTTGCGATAGTAAGATGGGGTAGGCGTAACCGATATGCGTTTAAAATAACCCTCCACATCCTTATGCGAATATATCTGGCCATTGAGCGGATCTATAAAGAAATTAATTTTTTCAACACCATGGCCGCCCGGCTTATCAAACTGGTATTGCGGATCAAAATATGCCAGTATAAACTGCCGCGGAATATTGGTAGCCTTCACCGGTATATCCAGCAATTCGCACAGCACCAGGTATAAAATCCCATTGCTGATAGCATTGCCTTTTTTTGTTTCCAGCGTTTTGGTAATTAAAAAATCTTCCGGCTGGTTGTAGGCAATTTCAACTCCTTTTTGTTTGTAATAATTATATAAAATACTGGTGATAACATTTATCTGTTCCAGCGGCGTGAGGTAATTATTGAGCTCCAGCCATATATTGCGGCGAAGCTTTTCAATTTCCTGCAGGGCCTGCGACTCCTGCATTTCCGGATAATGGTAGCGGGCTGTTAGCAGGGCGCCCTGTAACAATTCGCAGCTACCATTTTTCCAGTAAATAAAATCCTCCGTAAGGTCCCTGAAATGTAATTTATGGATGATGGTTTCAATCCTTTCCTGCAGCTCTTCGTCCTGGGTATTTTCCCACAGGTTTTCGAGGTTAGGGATAATGGCCTTGCCAAAAGAAATGATCCTGGTACTTACGGTACTGTACACCTCATCGTCGGGGTCGTCAATTAAATGAAAAAGCGCTGATATTTCTTTATTCTCTACCAAGGTTGTTTTTATTTTAAATTGAAATTCGTTAAATCAACTTATAAAAAGAAGCTAAAATTTTCCACAGGTGGTTATAAGTTTTTGTTGTAGTTAAAAAAGCAGTGCAATACGTTATTTATCAACAAAAATAAATAACAGGTAATTACAAATAATTATTGACCAGGCAGAAGTATTTCAATTAAGCATCGTTGCGTCGCACACTTGTACTACATACCTATGTGGAACTTTTCCTGCCAAATAAATGGGCAGTAATTTTTGGAAATAGTGTGAGGTTAGGTTGTAATAGTGGCTACTATAACTCTGCAGAAATTATATTAACATTGGGAGTAACAGGAAATTCGCAGGAAGAAGCTCTGCGCCTGATGGATAATGTTGAAGCTTTGCTATACTGCCCGCATTTTATTCCCTTTAGCATCATGTGTGAGTTCTGCAAACCCAAGTTTTTCCATTAACGGGGGAATATACATTCCGAAGCGTCCACGAAGCCCTTTCTTCAAACCATACCAACCACCAACAGGATTTTTTTCTGAACGCCCCCATGCTTCAACTGTTCCTTCTTTTGCGGTCTTCTGTTCGTCTGCACTTCCAAGTTCCATCCAGTCACCATGTTCTTTAAGCATTGCCTGAAGATCTGAAAGGCATTTATAGTCGTAATGTAAAATTGTTTTGCCAACTGTACATACCAACATCTCTTTACCATCTTTGATGTCTTTGTGCATAGTAAAGTCAGACGATAAAGGTGGTGTCTTTAGTAACCAGGGATTTTCTTTTGTTCCTTGTTCTTTTGCCATGATCGTTTTTGTTATGAAGGTAAAAAGTTATTTATTAAATTTAAGGTGAATGTTGTCTTTTGGTGCCGACTGAATATGCTGATTGTAAGAATTCTTATAAATGACAAATTTGAACCGGCATTAAATAAATTAAAAGTGGATTTAAATTATTGGTAGTTCTTTTCTGCGTCGGGGTTTCACGGAGGTTTTATAATTTGTAGTGTATGCTGTGAAAACCCCGACGGGACATAAAGTTTTATAAAATGAATTAAACTCAAAAAACTTATTCTAAAATATAATGTTCTTAACATCACGTTGGTAAAGGCTCCACTTAGGTATGACGTACAAGTGAGTGACACAACGATGTTGCCACTACCACCGAAGCTGGTTAAATAAAATTTATCGCATAAAAAAAGCGCTGATAATTCAACGCTTTGTAATGGGGTGATGATAAAATTTATACTTTTTTCTTTGCTGTTTTTTTAGCAGCGGCACCGGCTCTTTTTGCGGGGGCTTTTTTATCGAATGCTTTTGGTTCCTGTACCAGTATCATTTTTTTTATGTCTTCCAGCTCTACGGTGGCAAGCTCTTCGGCTGTGTATTTTGTATTGGCTTTGTTGAGGCCAAGCTTTAGCATTTTTTTGCCAAAGCGTATGAAGGGGCCCCAGCGCCCATTTTCAACCGCTATCTTTTCTGCGGGCCACTGGCGGATAAAACGATTGGCTTCCTTCTCCAGTTTTTTCTCTATCAGCTCGTCACAATCTTTTTGTGTAAGCGTATCAAAATTGTAAGCCCTCGGGATATTAATAAACAGGTCGTTCCATTTTATAAACGGGCCAAAACGGCCTTTGCCTTTTGTGATCGGTTTTTCATCAAACCATCCAATGGCGGCATCTTCTTTTTGCTTGGCATTTATAATTTGTATGGCTCTTTCTAGGTCAACCGAGGCGAGGTCTTCGCCTTTGGGGATGGAAACAAACTGCTCGCCAAATTTTACATAAGGGCCAAAGCGGCCAATGTTTACACTCACTTCCAGGTTATCATGTTCACCCAGGCTAAGTGGCAATTTAAATAGTTCCAGCGCTTCATCAAGCGTAATGGTTTCAATACTTTGCCCGGCTTTTAATTTTGCAAACCGCGGTTTTATTTCGTCGTTCTGAGAGCCTATTTGTACCATTGGCCCGTAGCGCCCCATCCTTGCAGTAATGGGTTTGCCGCTTTCATCTACGCCGAGCACTCTTTCACCTACGGCCCTTTCTGCAGTTTCAAGCGTGTGTGCCACGCCGGTATGAAAGGGTGTATAAAAATCTTTTACCATCTCGTTCCATTTCATTTTACCTTCT
>JANMVB010000519.1:0-9316 GCA_031392305.1 Ferruginibacter sp. | reverse complement strand
ATTACTTATGTAGATGGTGAAGGAAAAACAGACAACGTGAAAGTAAAAAACTTTTATCGCCGTCCTAATTTTACATTCAATAGTACACTAACATTGCAACCCGTTAAAGCGTTAACATTGATGCCTTCTTTTCGTTTTGTTAGTAGCAGGCTAAAGGGGGTGTACGATGCAGGGCCTAATGCTATGCCCCAATATTATACAGTTGATTTTTATGCAGGGTATAGTTTTACAAAACAGGTCCGGGCCTTCGCCGACTGGAGAAATATTACTGATCAGCAATATGTAGATATTGCCGGATATAATAGCCGCCAATCGAATTTTACAGTAGGATTAACTTGTAATTTTTAATAGAAAAAATGAATAATCAGTAATGAGTGATGAGTGGCAAAGATTACATATGGGTAAAGTGTATGCGAACATTATTCAGATAATTAAATACATTCATTACATGAAAAATTTTCAAATCATTCATTACTCATCACTCATTACTCATCACTATTTATGTCCACACAAAAAATCAACCCCCGCCTGGCAATATTATTTCTGTTAATAATTGCCGCGGCAGTCATGCGCATTCCCAATGCAGCGCAGGTAACACCCTGGGCAAATTATACACCCATCGGAGCAATGGCTTTGTTTGGCGGTGCATATTTCACCAGCCGGTTTAAGGCAATTGTATTTCCGCTGCTGGCCTTATTTGTAAGCGACCTCATCATTAACAATATTATTTTTGATGGTAAGTATGGTGTAATGTATAGCGGCTGGTATATCATTTATGGCATCTTTTTGCTCATCGTTTTTATCGGCAAAATGCTTATTCAAAAAGTGACTATCACCAATGTAATACTTGCATCAGTAGTAGCTGCACTCAGCCATTGGCTCATCGCCGATTTCACCGTATGGCTTGGTGGCGGCACCGATCTGCGGACCATGGCACCACTCACAAAAAACTGGGCTGGTTTGCTGCAATGTTATGCACAAGGTTTTCCTTTTATGAAAAACTTTTTCATTGGCAACCTCGTGTATAGCGGCATTTTGTTTGGAGGGTTTCAACTGGCACAATATCGCTTTCCTGTATTAAAATTACAGGCAGCATAACATGTAAAAAGCGATAGAATAATTTCATCGCTTTTGTTTTTTACAAGCAAATTTTTTGTTGTCCAGGCCAGGAAACAATGGGCATCATCGTTGCGTCGCACTCTTGTACTGAATACCTGTGTGGTACTTTAATTACGTTATAAATTAGCTGTGCATGAAGATTTCCAAACACGAAGAAAAAAATTGTCCACGCTGCAATGTGTTGTTTGAGTGCAAGCCCGGCGACATTACACATTGCCAATGCTATGGCATAAAATTTACCGGTGAAGAAACACAATACATTGCTGCAAAATTTACTGATTGCCTCTGTGCGGCATGCATGGTTTCATTAAGAGCTGAATATAATATTGCACAAAGAGCATTGCAGCTAAAGATATTTATTGCAGGCAGGTAATTCAATGTAGGAACAGGCCGAGGCCTGTTTTTATAAATTACCATTTCAACAAAAAATGCCTGTCCAACAAAAATTGCATGCAGAATATAAAACCCCAAAAATGAATACATCTTTAAAACAACAACTACAGCATAAAATAGATACTAAAACAAAGCCACCCGGTGCATTGGGATTGCTGGAGGAAGTTGCTTTACAGGTAGGCCTCATTCAAAATACACTTACACCCCATATCATCAATCCGTATATTGTAGTTTTTGCTGCCGACCATGGCATTGCCGCTACCGGGCTGGTGAACCCTTATCCACAACAGGTAACTGCCCAAATGGTACACAACTTTGTAAAAGGTGGCGCAGCTATCAATGTGTTTTGCAGGCACCAGCATATTGCATTGGTAATTGTGGATGCAGGCGTAAACACAGATTTTGAAGAAGACATCGTAATCACCCATGCAAAAATTAATAGGGCCACCGATAATTATTTACATGGCCCGGCAATGAGTGAAGCATCAGCCATGCAGGCAATTAACAAAGGCAAAGCCATTGTAAATGACATTGTAAATACCGGGTGTAATACAATTGGTTTTGGTGAGATGGGTATTGGCAACACATCCGCTGCTGCTTTGATTATGCACCAGATGCTACAGCTATCTGTAACAGCATGTACAGGCAGGGGAACCGGTGCCAGCGACGAACAATTAAATACAAAAATCAATACGCTTGAAACCGTAAGCCGTTTTCATCATTTAGGCACAAAAGATATGTCGGCCATTGAATTATTGAGCAGGGTTGGTGGCTTTGAAATTGCTATGATGACAGGTGCTTACCTGGAAGCTGCCCGGCAAAAAATGGTTATAGTAGTGGATGGATTTATTTCAACGGCGGCATTATTACTGGCCACTAAAATTGAACCATCAGTAATTGACTGCTGCATTTTTGCACATAGCAGCAACGAGTATGGCCACACAAAAATGCTGGCACATTTTAAAGCCCGGCCCTTGTTGCAACTTAATATGCGGTTGGGTGAAGGTACCGGCGCTGCACTTGCTATCCCCCTTATACAAAGTGCAGTGCATTTTTTAAATGAAATGGCGAGTTTTGAGTCGGCACAGGTGAGTGAGAAAATTGATATATAAATGCTATGATAAAAAAAAATTGCCTGACAACTTTTATGGATGTTACTTGCAATAAATTCAGCATCCACAATATGATAAATAAGTATTTACCCCACATCTTTAACAGACTACTCAGGATATTGCAAACAGCGGCTACTACACAACGTGAGCAAGCCCGGATATGTACCCATGTACCAGCGTGCGACGCCACTGAAGCCCGGTCAGGATTCATAAGCCGGGGCAATAATTTTTTTAATACTGATGTATTTAAAAATTATTATGCGGTATGCTACCGTGGCAGTTTACTTTCACTTTTATTGATTTTATTTTTGTCTTTTTCATCTGTAGCCCAGTATATTTTTAAAGGCAAGGTTGTGAGCAACGAAGGCAAACTTCCTTTGCAGGGTGTGTTTGTATCGGTAGGAAAGGAAGTGGTTGCCACTACTGATTCGAACGGGGTATTTGAATTTAGCACAGTGTTATCAAAAACAGTAATCAGTTTTTCGCATATTGGTTACCAGGGCCAGTCTGACATGTACGATGCTGCAGGTAGCCCGGTAATTATTTTGTATCGCTCCAATGCTTTTTTAGCTGAGGCAGTAGTAAAGGCTTTTGAAAGAAATACGGCGCTTAAAAATATACCGGTTACCATAAGTGTGTTGGGCAGGGCAGAGCTGGAGCGGTATGGGAATGCTACAATATTGCCTGCAGTAAATACAGTACCAGGTGTTAAAATGGATGAACGTAGCCCTGGCAGTTACCGGCTTTCTATCCGTGGCAATTTACTGCGTTCACCCTTTGGCGTTCGTAATGTAAAATTTTACTGGAATGGTATTCCGTTTACGGATGCAAACGGTACTACTTATCTCAACCAGTTGGGCTATTCGAACATTGGAAAGATGGAAATTATTAAAGGGCCGGGTGGAAGTATGTATGGTGCCGGTACCGGCGGCGTAGTGTTGCTGAACAGCCGCATGGCGGGTATAAATGAAAACAGCATCACCATTAATTCGCTGGCTGGCAGTTATGGCCTTGCCGAAACAAATATTGCTTACCGGCGCCAAACGGAAAATGCAAACTATACTTTGCAGTATGCACACCAGCAAAGTGATGGCTGGCGTGATCATACAAATACCCGGCGGGATGTAGCAAATTATACAGGCACTTTTGATGTGAGTAAAAAGCAATCCATCAGTACAAATATTTTTTACAGCGATCTTTATTATCAAACTCCCGGTGGGTTAACGCAGGCGCAGTTGCTGGCAAATCCACGCCAGTCGAGGCCTGCAGGCGGATCTTTTAGAAGTGCAGCACAACAGCAGGCAGCTTTGCATTTAAAAACTTTTTATGCAGGCTTTGCAAATGATTACCGTTTTAATGATACCTGGAGTAACAGCACCAGTATTTATACAGCACATACCCGTTTTCAAAATCCCAGCATTTTAAATTATCAGCGTAAAACAGAACAGGGTATTGGGGGCAGGTCTGTAACACAGTTTCATCACAAGGCTTTAACGATACATGCAGGGGGTGAGTACCAGTATGCCTTCACTGCTTCCCGAACTTTTGGCAACCAATCCGGTGTATCGGATACCCTGCAGTTTGATGATGAAATTGCTGCAGCACAATACAATATTTTTTTGCAAACTGATATTAACCTCGGCGATGATTTTATTATTAATGCCGGGCTTAGTTATAATAATTACCGTTATGGTTTTACACGGCTTAATAAACTCCCTTTAAAAGAAACAAATAAAACTTTTGAGCCGGTGTTGGTGCCACGTATTTCTGTGCTTAAAAAAATAGGGCAAAAGTATAGTGTGTATGCCACAGTAAGTAAAGGTTACTCACCACCCACCATTGATGAAATTGTGCCTTCTGCAGGTGTATTTAACAGCAGCCTTGATGCAGAGAAGGCTACCAATTATGAGGTAGGTTTTAGGGCTGAGCCGGTAGCAAACAAATTATATCTGGATGCGGCGGCTTATTATTTTAATTTAAACAATACCATTGTTTCAAGGCGTGATGCAGCCGGGGCAGATTTTTTTGTAAACACCGGCAAAACCAACCAGCAGGGCTATGAACTATCGGTTAACTATTACCCCGTTCGTAACACCACCCATTTTTTGCAGGAAGTAAAATTGTGGAGTAATTACACCCATATTAAAGCCAGGTTTAAAACTTACCAGCAGGGTGTAAACGACTACTCCGGAAAGAAGCTAACCGGTACTGCACCCAATGTATTTGTACTGGGCGCTGATGTACTTACCCGGCCCGGGTTTTATGCAAACATTACCTACAGCTACACAGATATGATACCTTTAAATGATGCCAATGTATTTTTTGGTACCCAGTACAATTTATTATTCTCACGCCTGGGATTTAAAAAAGATTTTACCAAATTATTGCAGGCTGAAATTTATGTAGCTTACGATAAATCATTCAATACACCTTATGGGTTAGGCAATGACCTGAACGCTGCCGGCAACAGATTTTTTAATCCCTCGGCACCAGAAAATTTTGTAGGCGGTATCAGGCTAAAATTCAATTTGTAAATTTTTATCCTTGCGCAAAGAGTTGAATATCTTTTTAACGGCACTTATGTTTTTAACGCGGTTGCCTGTGTCAAAGCATATCGACCATAGCGAAGACCTGTTACAAAAATCGCCGAAATATTTTCCCCTTGTTGGCTGGATAGTTGCCGGGCTGAGTTTTTTTATCCTGTTGGTTTTTGATAAATATATTGGAGAAAATATTGCCCTGCTTGCTTCTATCATTGCAGGTATTTTAACAACCGGTGCATTTCATGAAGATGGCTTCGCTGATACCTGTGATGCTTTTGGCGGTGGGTGGGTGAAAGAGAAAATACTGGCAATAATGAAAGATAGCCGCCTCGGTACGTATGGTGTAGCCGGGTTGGTTTTAATGCTGGCGGCAAAATTTTTACTGTTGAAGGAATTGATTTTTTATTTAAAATCTTCTTCGCTCACTGAATATAATTTATATAGTACCCTGGGCCTTGTAATAATTGCAGCTCACAGTATCAGCAGGCTCATGTGTGTATTTGCAATTCAGCAACATGAGTATGTAACCTCTGCAGACGGGAGTAAATCCAAGCCGCTTGCTTCTAAAAAACTTACACCTGCTGCATTGATTGTTGCGGTACTTTTTGCGGTGCTGCCTTTGTTGTTTTTATCGTGGCATTATTTTTTAACAATTGTTCCAATGCTTGCCGGTATGTTTTTAATGGGGCAGTATTTTAAAAAATGGATTGGTGGATATACCGGTGATTGCCTGGGAGCAATCCAGCAGGTAACCGAGATCGTATCTTATTTATCAGTTTTAATTTTATGGAAATATATCTTGTAAGGCACACTACACCCGATGTGGCAAAAGGTACTTGTTATGGCCAGGCCGATCTTGATGTAACCGATAGTTTTCACAGCGAAGCAGCAATCATCCGGCAACATTTACCTGCCCATGTGCAGGCTGTTTATTCCAGCCCGTTGAAGCGTTGTAAAATACTGGCACAGCATTTATTTGGCGCACATACCATTCAGTTATATGATGAACTCAAGGAGATTGATTGCGGCCGGTGGGAAATGCAATTGTGGGATGATATACCACGTGAAGAGATTGACCCGTGGATGAATGATTTTGTAAATGTGCCTACCTCCGAAGGCGAAAGTTATACCGACCTTTATCAAAGGGTAAACAGGATATTTGACCATATTCACCAGCAAGATTTACCGGCGGTAATAGTAGCACATGGCGGTGTGTTGCGGAGCATCTTATCGTATATTACCGGTACGGCATTGATAGATTCCTTCAAAGTTTTTTCCCTGCATTATAGTTGTGTTATTAAAATTGTGAAAGCTCCGCAAGGATGGCAGCATGAGATATTATCCAATATTACGCAGGAGAAAGAAACACATAAACCTTCCAATTTTTAGTGCTTTCCTGTTATTGACTGTATCTTCGCAAAAATACCGCAGATGGATTTTAGCCAGATTGCAATAAGGGAGATATTGACAGTAGCATTTACTTTATTCGCCGTAATAGATATGGTGGGAAATATCCCTGTGCTTGCATCGCTTCGGATAAAAATGGGCGGTGAAATCAGGTCAACTCAGGCAACCCTTGCCTCGGGTGCGCTGATGATCCTTTTTTTATTTTTAGGAAAACAATTTCTTTCGCTGCTGGGCCTTGATGTGCAATCATTCGCCGTTGCAGGAAGCATCGTAATATTTATCATCGGGCTTGAAATGGTATTGGGCCATGAGTTTTTTAAATCGGAAGGCAACCCTAAAAGCGGCAGCGTGGTACCCATTGCATTTCCGCTAATTGCAGGTTCAGGTACATTAACCACCATCATGAGTTTAAAAGCAAATTACCATGATGCAAATATTTTTTTAGGCATACTGATCAATTGCGTGGTAATTTTTATTGTGCTAAAATCTTTGCGGTGGATAGAGCTGTTTCTTGGCCCGAATGGAATGGTGATTATAAGAAAATTTTTCGGCGTAATATTGCTGGCCATAGCCGTAAAAATATTCGGCAGCAACATTGCTCATTTTGGAAAATAATATCTTGGCCACGTAGTACAATGGATAGTATAAGGGCCTCCGAAGCCCCAGATCCAGGTTCGATTCCTGGCGAGGCCACAATAATGATTTTAGCCCCGTAAACATTTGTTTGCGGGGCTTTTTTGTGTGAACTACATTAAAATTTTTCAATTGTTTTTGAGGTACGGGTATTTTTATTTCATGAAACTATCGAATGTAAATTTGATTTTGTCATTAATCTTTTCTGTAAATGGGGTTAATAACATCTCTTATACTGTATACCAGGTGGAACTTTTTATTTACTATATTTAAATAATTTGGGATGCACCCCTTGGTTCGTGGGGTTGTCTGAAATTTTGTATTGATATTTTTTCATCGTCCTTTTTTTTAAGGATATAATACAAGTTTCGAAAACCTGATTTTGAAAACTTACCTGATTCAATTCCTATCCTGGAATATGTTCCTGTTTTGAAATAAGTTTATTCCTTCGCACATTTGTAAAAAGCAATCTTTCCCTTAACTTGTACACAATAAAATTCTTCCATCATGAGCAATCTCAATCTCGATCGCCGCACATTTATTCGTGGGGCTTCCGCAACGCTTGCACTTGCAGCTTTGCAGGCCAATGGTATGAACATACCTTATGTGAACCCTCCATTTCGAGTAGCGTTGATAGGTACGGGCTGGTATGGTAAAAGCGATCTGTTCCGGCTGATGCAGGTGGCTCCTGTAGAAGTAGTAGCATTGTGCGACGTAGATAAACACCAACTAGACCATGCCGCAGAAATGGTGGTAGCGAGGCAACAAAACAAAAAGAAACCAACATTATATACCGACTACCGGAAACTGTTAGCCGAAAATAAATTAGACATTGTATTGATAGGTACGCCAGACCACTGGCATGCAATACAAATGATAGATGCAGTAAAAGCTGGCGCACATGTGTATGTACAAAAACCCATCAGTGTAGATGTAATGGAAGGTGAAGCGATGGTGGCAGCAGCACGTAAATACAACAAGGTGGTGCAGGTAGGTACACAGCGCAAAAGCACCCCTCATTTAATTGAAGCAAAAAAGAATATTGTAGATGCAGGCCTGCTGGGCAAAGTATCGCATGTAGAAATGTGCTGCTATTTTCACATGCGCAATAATGGCAACCCGCCTGTAATTGCAGTACCCGATTTTTTCGATTATGAAATGTGGACGGGCCCTGCACCCATGCGGCCTTTTGATGGCCTGCCACACGTAAGGTGGTGGCGTACATTTATGGAATATGGCAATGGCATTATGGGTGATATGTGCGTACACATGTTTGATACCGTGCGCTGGATGCTGGGGCTGGGATGGCCCAGCCGCATCAGCTCAACCGGTGGGATTTATTCAGATAAAACTGGTAAGAGCAATATTGCTGATACACAAACCGCGTTGTTTGAGTATGACGGGCTCAACTGTGTATGGCAACACAGAAGTTGGGGAACTGCGGCCGATCCGGAATACCCCTGGTCGTTTAAATTATTTGGCGAAAAAGGAACCCTTAGCGGCAGCACCATGAGGTACGATTTTGTGCCGCAGGGCAAAGGCGAAAAAATTCATAAAGATGTAGTGTATGAAAAAGAAAAATATCCGGAAGATTTGAAAGAACCCGATATAGAATTAAATGCGGCGCCTGCCACCAGGTTGCACATGCTTGATTTTTTAAATGCCATTGATAAAAACACGAGGCCCGTTGCAGATATTGAAGAAGGGCATATTTCCACCGCCAGTTGTATCCTTGCTAATATGTCTATGCAGTTGGGGCGGCCCTTAAAGTATGATCCGGTTAAAAGAGAAATTACCGGCGACCCCGAAGCTACCCGCCTTTTGCAACGACAATACAGGGCACCGTGGGTACACCCGAACCCTGATGCGATTTAAAAAATTTGGTATAAAGTTTACACCTTTTTAAAAGGGTGTAAACTTTACTCATATTCTAAAGTTGCACATCAAATGCGAATAAGAAGAAGAATTTTTTGTCCTGGCTTAAAATCAATAAGGATCATCGTTGCATCGCCCTCTTGTACTGAAAATCTTTGGGCAACTTTACCTGCGTAATGCCTTCTGATTTCTATTCAATGTAAACATATTAAACGAATGCAGTAGTCATAAAAA
>JANMVB010000392.1:0-2346 GCA_031392305.1 Ferruginibacter sp. | reverse complement strand
GAAATGATGATGCGGGAAGCCGATCATATTATTGATATGGGACCGATGGCATCGCACCTGGGAGGAGAAGTAGTAGCCGAAGGCGACTATGATGAAATAATTTACAACCCAATGAGCCTGACAGGTAAATACCTGAATGGAGATCTGAAAATAGAACCGCCCAAAAATGTTCGTAAGTGGAACTCGTCTATTACCGTAGAAGGAGCGAGACAAAACAATCTCAAAAACATTACGGTTGAATTTCCATTAAATGTGTTTTGCGTGGTGAGTGGTGTAAGCGGCAGTGGTAAAACTACCCTTGTAAAGCAAATATTATATCCCGCACTACAAAAACTAAAGGGCGAAGGTGTAGAAAAGGCAGGGATGCACAGATCCATCAAAGGGGATATCGATTCACTGTCGCAGATAGAGATGGTGGATCAGAACCCGATTGGTAAATCTTCACGAAGTAACCCGGTAACATATATAAAAGCCTATGATGAAATAAGGGAATTGTATAGCAAACAGCCATTGAGCAAAATGAGGGGATTTCAACCTAAACATTTTTCATTTAATGTAGATGGTGGCAGGTGTGATGCATGTAAAGGAGAAGGTGAACAAATTGTTGAAATGCAATTTTTGGCAGATGTACATCTTACCTGCGAAGTATGTGTCGGAAAAAGGTTTAAAGAAGAAGTGCTGGAAGTTACCTACAAGGATAAAAATATTTTTGAAGTGCTGGAGATGAGCGTAGAAGATGCCATAGATTTTTTTACCAATGAAGCAACAAAAAAAGATGGTGGTGCAGATGTAGCAAAAAAAATACAGCCACTAAGTGATGTGGGGTTGGGCTATGTAAAACTGGGCCAGTCCAGCAATACACTTTCAGGCGGAGAGGCGCAGCGTGTTAAACTGGCTTCATTCCTGGGTAAAGGAAAGGGGCAGGGCAATATACTTTTCATATTTGATGAACCTACTACCGGCCTGCATTTTCATGATATAAAAAAGTTATTAACCTCCTTTAATGCCTTGATAGAGCAGGGGCACACCATACTTGTGATAGAGCACAATACAGATGTAATAAAAAGTGCTGATTGGGTAATAGACCTCGGCCCCGAAGCTGGTGATGAAGGTGGCAACCTGGTTTTTGCCGGTAAGCCTGCCGACTTAAAAAAATGCAAAGAAAGTAATACCGGAAAGTATTTATAAATCAATATTTATCTCAGCCGGTCACTGTTTTTTATCAGCTTCTCATCATTATTAATTCCTCTTGCTGCAAACAACAGCGCAAGTATAATTACTAAATGCAAAGCAGCCGTAATAGCATATTCTCCCTGTGTAAATTTCGTGATAGTTTGCCGGTAGTATAAATAAATAAGGGCAAGATCAAGCAATAAGGCAAGTACCGTTAACCGCAGTTGAACAATCCTTTTTTTATATAAAAAAATAGTGATAAATGTCAGTATCCCCAAAGCAATAGTAGTAATCATTAATAACAAATCGTCGGTTCCATTTAACTGGTGATATTGGTTATCAGGCAGGTGAGTGCCGCTGTAAAAAGATAATTTCAAAGTAAGAAAACTTAGCAGTGATGCTAAAAAAAGCCAAACAGATTGAATGCGTTGTATCATAAATTTTATTTAGTAATAATCATCTTTTATACTCAGTAAAAATTATCTGTAAAAAATAATTCTTGTCCAAACTAAGCAGCAGCTTTGTGGTACATTGTTGTGTCACTCACTTGTACGCCATACCTGTGTGGATCTTTTCTTACGTTATATCTTATCTTATAAAGTTTACACCTTTTTTGAAAGTTGTAAACTCTATAGTCGGGTGTTACTTTTAAACCATACTTAATTCTGGATATAGGCTAAACTGACCCATAAATTCATTTACCTGGCCCTTTACATTTTTAATCACACTTTCATCATCTGCATTCATCAGTACATTGTCAATCATGTTCACCACAAACTGCATATCATTTTCTTTTAACCCTCGGGTAGTAATTGCTGGCGTACCCACCCTGATACCCGATGTAACAAACGCACTCTTATCATCAAAAGGCACCATGTTTTTATTGAGCGTAATATCAGCATGTACCAACGCCTGTTCTGCTTTTTTACCACTGATGTTTTTATTGCGCAGGTCAATCAGCATTAAATGATTATCGGTACCATTGCTGATGAGTTGGTAGCCTTTTTCTACAAATGCATTTGCCATAGCTTGTGCATTGGTTATCACCTGCCCTGCATAGTCAGTAAATTCATCCGTTAATATTTCGCCGAAGGCAATTGCTTTAGCTGCAATGATATGTTGCAAAGGCCCGCCCTGTATGCCGGGAAACACAGCCATATCCATCAGGTTACT
>JANMVB010000343.1:0-10387 GCA_031392305.1 Ferruginibacter sp. | reverse complement strand
CCTTTAAATGTTTCCAGTCAAAAGATTTTAAAATAAAATTTCATAAAATAAGAAATAAAATTTCAACAACAAAAATGGCGTTTACAAAACGTAATTAAAGTTGCCCATAGGTATGCCGTACAAGTGAGTGACACAACGATGATGACCAAAGCTTCTGTGCCCGGGCAACAAAAAAATTTGTATATACAGGGTTCGCAATGCCAAACAATATTGATATGGTGCCATACTTTTTTGTTAAAAAAATTACCTGCGAATGGGGTTTGTAAATAAAGTACCCGTTTGTCGTAAGTTTGATATAAGAAACTTATAACTACAATTGAATGAACCGAAAAAATTTTCTATCAGCAATAGTTCCGGCAGCAGCTACCATTGCCTCAATAGCACAGGCGGGCAATTTAGATGAAGATGGTATGGCACCAGTGATACCTGCTTACTTAAAAAAAGGAGATACCATCGGCATCACCTGCCCGGCAGGATTTATTACTGTTGAGGAAATTGAGCCGGCATTAAAAAAAATAAGGGAATGGGGGTTCAATTTTAAAATTGGAAGTACTGTTGGAAAAAAAGATTTCACCTTTGGCGGAACAGATGAAGAACGGTTACAGGATTTTCAACAGTTGATGGATGATAAAAATATAAAGGCAATTCTTTGTGCACGGGGAGGCTATGGTATGGTAAGAATTATCGACAACTTTAACTTTAAAAAATTTGCAGCCAATCCAAAATGGATCATCGGCTTTAGTGATATAACGGTAATGCATAGCCACCTCAACCGCAATTTTGGTATAGCCTCCATCCATTCAAAAATGTGCAATAGTTTTCCGGATGATTGGGAAAAAGCTGAGCCCGTGCAAAAAGAAACAATTGAAAGCATCCGTAAATGTTTGAGCGGAGAAAAAATGAGTTATCCTTTTTTACCAAACATTAAAAATAAAACAGGGGTAGCAACAGGCGTACTCGTGGGAGGTAATTTAAAAACAATTGAATCGCTGGCAGCAAGCAAAAGCGACCTGGTAACAAAAAATAAAATCCTCTTTATAGAAGATACAGGCGAATATTTATACAGCCTCGACAGGATGTGCTGGAATTTAAAACGCAGTGGAAAACTAGCTGAGCTAAAGGGCCTGGTAGTTGGAGGTTTTAAAATTAAAAAAGATGATGAAGGCGAAGCGTTTGGAAAAACGTTGGAAGAAGTTGTGCTGGAAAAAGTAAGCGAATACAATTACCCGGTTTGTTTCGATTTTCCGGTTGGCCACCAAAAAAATAATTTTGCATTAAAGTGCGGGGTGAGGCACAGGCTTGATGTTCAGCAGAATGAATGTAGACTAAATGAAATATTATGATAAAAATTCCCCCATACTTAAAGAAGGGTGATACCATTGGTATTACATGCCCTGCCGGATACATGGCCCGGGAAAAAGCACAAACCTGTATAGATACTTTACAACAGTGGGGCTTTGAAGTAATGGTGGGCAACACATTGGGAAGTGCCTCACCCAATTATTTTTCAGGCACGGATGAAGAAAGACTGTATGAGTTGCAGGCTATGATGGATGATGAAAGTATAAAAGCCATATTGTGTGGCCGCGGAGGTTATGGTGTAAGCAGGATCATTGATGCGCTTGATTTTACCAGGTTTAAGAAAAAACCAAAATGGATTATTGGCTACAGTGATATTACCGTGTTGCATTGCCACTTAAACCGCCGGCTAAAAGTAGCAGCTATACACTCCCCCATGGCGGCAGCATTTAATAATGGTGAATACAACAATGAATTTATAGGTTCATTACACAAAGCCATTACCGGCAAAAAAGCAAACTATAAAAGCCCGGCACATCCCTTCAATAACCAGGGCATTGCAACAGGCGAATTAGTCGGAGGTAACTTAACCCTGTTAGCTCACCTTACCGGTACACCATCTGATATTGTTACAAAAAATAAAATACTATTTATAGAAGATATTGGCGAACTGATTTATAGTACAGACCGGATGTTGTATCAACTAAAAAGAAGCGGAAAATTTAGTGACATTGCCGGTTTAATTATCGGCAGGTTTGCTGATGTAAAAGATACGGAACGCCCCTTTGGAAAAACGGTTGAAGAACTAATAAAAGATATAGTACAAGAATATGATTACCCTGTTTGCTTTGGCTTTCCGGTAAGCCATGAGCGGGAAAATTATGCTTTGAAAGTGGGTGTAGATTATCAATTAAAAGTGGAAAGAAAAACGGTGCAGTTACTGGAAAAGTAAAAATATTATTGAATTCATTTCAACAACGAATCCAGTTTTTGCTGAAACAAGGGGAACTTTCTTAAATCATGATGAGATCCATCTTCAATAGTAATAAAATGATCTGAAGGTTTTATTACAGCTTTTAATTTAGCAGCACAGCGGTAAGGAATTACACCATCATCAGTTCCGTGAAAAATTGTAATTGGAGCTTTTACTTCCTGCAGATATTCATTGGCTGGAATTTTATAAGTTATCATCCTTGATACGGGGAACATAGGCGCATAGCAACTAAACAAATCGGGTATGCTGTAGTAAGGTGTTTCTAAAATTAATTGCTTGCAATCCTTTACAGATGCAAGGTGGGCGGCAATGCCTGTTCCTAAAGATTTTCCATAAATAACGATGCTGTCTTTTGGATATTTAGACAACGCCATTTTGTACACCTGTTCCGCCTGCTGGTATAAAATACGCTCAGTTCTTTCTCCGGTTGATTTGCCAAAGCCGGGGTAATCTCCCATCCATACTTCATATCCATTACGGGTAAAGGGGTCTGCAAATTTTGCATATCGATTTATATTGCCCCTGTTGCCATGAAAATAAATTACCACCCCTTTCCGCAACGAGTCGGCAGGGAAAAACTTCACCATACTCAGTGTGTCGGTTTTATTCAGCGGAATTTCAACTTCGGCAAAAGGTACATTGAACTGATACTTATAATCCCGTGGCAAAGCCACCGGATGAAATAAAAAAACATTTTGCAAATAATATAATGCAATGCCAATAATACAATAAAGCAGCACCATCACTTTTATCCAACGCAGGATTTTAATTTTCATGTTTGCAAGGTACATACGGATAATTGATAATTGATAATGGGGTAATTGATAATGTATAATGTGATAATTGATAATGAAACCCATCTTATATTGACTGCAAAACAGTAAACCGGAAACAGAAAATGGTTAACAGTAAATCTTCAATACTTTAAAATATCCCGGATAAAATTGTGGTACTCAGAATAGGAAGGAAGGTTATTGTGCCCGCCCCCTTCAATGCGGATGAGGGTTATTTTACGGGGATTTAATGCCTGCAGTTTTTCACTGTTACGGATGGGTATCAGCCAATCTTTGGTGCCATGTAAAATATAGGTATGGCAATTTACTTTTGGCAGCCATTTATCTGTACGCATTTTAAAACGCAATACAAGGTTTAAAGGAAGTATGGGCAGAAAACGTTTTACCACTTTTGTAAAACTGTAATAGGGTGCATCCAAAATTAAATACCTCGGTTTATTTTCGCTGGCGAGGTGAGCAGCAAAACCACTGCCAAGGCTCCGGCCATAAACGATGATATGATTTTCATGATAAGTTTCAATGAGTGTGTTATATACAAACTGCATATCATTCAGCATATCTTTTTCGCCACGCTTGCCGGTGCTTTTGCCAAAGCCACGATAATCTACCAACACCACATCATAATTGTACCTGAAAAAATCGGTGGCATATTTTGCCCAGCCTTTTATACTCCGGCTATTGCCATGAAAATACAATATCAATCCCAGCGGTTTCTCTACAAAAAAATGTAACCCATTAATTCTTACGCCTTCTTCTACATCAAAAAATAACTCCCTGAAAGGCGCATCGTATTTGTATTTAAAATTTTGCCTTAGTTTTTCAGGTTTAAAAATAAACCGCTCCTGCAGTAAATAAACCAGGCCTAGTAAAAGAAGGTAGCCAAGAATTATATAGAGGATGGTAGCTTGCAATTTTCAGTTTTCTGTTTTCGATTTTCTGTTTTCAGTTTACTGTTTTCAGTTGTTTGAAATCAGCCGGTAAAAATTACGATAAATATGTTGAAGCTGTTACAGAGGAAATTGTTTTTTCCATGCTTCTGTTCCGCCAATGAGGTTAGTGAGGTTTTGAAAAGGATATTTTTCCTGCAGGCGCTGTATGGCAATCTGACTGCGGATACCCACCCGGCAGTACATTACAACCGGTATTTCTTTTTCTATCTGCGAAATATGTTTGGTAATATCCTGTAACGGAATATTGGTACCTCCAATATTAAAAGCCTCATGCTCGTTGATTTCCCTCACATCTATTAACTGTATATCAGTGCCTGTTTTTATCAACTCAGCAAGTTCTTTTGAAGTAATACTTTTCATTGGAGATAATTAAAGCTTAACCACTTACAAATAGTGTGGGTAAAGTTACACATTGGTATGCGGTACAAGGGAGTGACACAACGATGTTTAATTGAAATACAAATGCCGGTAACAAAATAATTTTAATGCTGATGTACAAGTACAATTTTAGTTATCAATTATCAAATTATCCATTATCAATTATCCATTAAGCATTTTCTTCTTCTATAAAATCCAGTTCTTTACCAAAGGTTTCGCTGGTATATAATACGGATATAAAACCTATGGCAATTATTACCAGGCCGGTTACCCATGCGGCGGTTATATAATCTGCAAATACTGTGTTGCTCCTTAAAAATTGAAAAAGGATCAGGATTAAAGGCAAAAAACCCCTTACCAGGTTGGGTATTGAAATAGCCGCAGTGGCACGCAGGTTAGTGCCAAACTGCTCGGCGCTCATGGTAATATATAATACGGATATACCTGAGCCAAAGCCAAGCCCCATGCAAATGAGGTACATATTGAATGCACTGCCCCCACCTTTTAATGCAAAAAAAAGAAAGATGAAAAACGCCATGATGCAGTAATAAATGATGAGCGTTTTTTTGCGGCTCTTTATATAATTACTGAAAATGCCTGCACCCATATCGCCAAAGGCAAGGGCTACATATTGTAGCATTAATGCACGGGGCTGATCGAACCCAGTGATGCCAAAGCGCCGGGCAAATTCATCAGAAAAACTAATGAGCACACCTATTACATACCATACCGGCAAGCCAATGGTAATAGCACGGAGATACCGAAAAAACCTTTCCCTGTTATTAAAAAACATGCGGAAATTTCCCAGCTTTACTTTAGAATTTTTTACTGCATCGTACATGGAACTTTCAAGCACGCTAACCCTTAGAAATAATAATGCAAGGCCCATGGCACCGCCAATAAAATAACATAGCCGCCAGTTTTCGTTGCTGAGGTAATAAACAAAATAGGCCACGATGGTACCCATTACCCCACTGGTTGCAATGATGGCTGCAGCAAGGCCACGCTTTTCTTTTGGCAGCATTTCGCTGGTGAGGGTAATGCTTGCACCGAGCTCACCTGCCAGGCCCAGCCCGGCAATAAATCGCAACACCGTGTATTGATTGATATCTGTTACAAAACCATTGGCAATGGTAGCGATTGAATACAATAATATTGACCCAAACAATACATGCTTACGCCCTTTTTTATCGCCGATAATACCCCATATTATTCCACCGATGGTAAGGCCCAGCATTTGCCAGCTTATAATGTTTTCGCCAATATTTTTCATGGCATCTTCTGCCACGCCTAAATCCCTGAAACTTGATTTGCGTACAATGCTGAAGAGCAGCAAATCGTAGATGTCAACAAAAAAACCTAAGGAGCCTACTATAACCGGGAAAGAAAATAAGCCATACTGTTTCTGCTGCATTCGTTTGATGGTGGTGGTTTTATATGGCTGCCTGCCCTGGGTGAAAATAAGGGAATAAATATAAGTTGAAAATATGTATTACTTTAAACGTGTACAATTTAATTGTAGCTAATCATTTAAAATTGGTGGCCAGTGAGAACACCGGCAATGGCTGGCTTTCGCTGACTGGTGTTCTACCATCCAGTGACAATTTTAAATGCCTTCTACTTCAATTGAATATTTTAGAAAATAAAATCTTTTCTGTCACATCAAAAAAAAGCTGCATTTCTATCATTTAAGTAAATGTTAATAGTCTTTATAATCAGCCAATTTTTGAAATAAATAGCAAATAATGGCACCATTTTTTCTCACGCATGGGCTCTATTAATAACTTTTAAATTTTAATTTATCTATGAAGCAAGTGTTTAATTCAATCCGTAAAAATCTTGTTCCGTTAACAGGTGTTTTGCTTTTGTCAGTTTTATTTACAGCATGTAAAAAAGATAATGACCCAATCGCCAATACGCCGGTTTCGGGCCTGATGGCTTTTAACCTGTCGCCTGACAAAGCAGCATTAGGTGTATCGCTGGGTGGCAGCAACCTCACCAATGTGCCGCTTAACTATACAAGTTTTACCGGTAATTATTTACAGGTATTTCCCGGTGCCAGAACAGTAGAAGCGTATGATTTTAACTCAAATGCACCCATTGCGAGTGTGAGCCAAACCTTTGTGGCAAACAAATATTATTCAGTATTTACGTTGGGTGCCAATGGTACTTACCGCAACCTGGTAGTTGAAGATTTACTGGATAGTATCCCATCATCAACCGGTGATGCTTTTGTCCGTTTTGTAAATGCAATACCAGATTCAAGTGCTTCTACAGTTACCGTTACAAAAGGTGGTACCAATGTAATTACTAATTCATCATCGTATGCCGGTGTTTCAGCCTTTACAAAAATTGCCCCTGGTGATATTACTTTTAATGTAAGTAATGGCACTACCATCAATGCAAGCAGGACTTTTGCAGTGGAAAAAGACAAAGTATATACTGTGTTGTTAGTTGGCTTGCCGGGCAATGCTGACCCTGTAAAAGCAGTGCAGATAAAGTATATCACGAATGGTTCAATAACTCCTTAAAAATTTTGAGGGTTCAGTTTTTAACAGAAAAAGCTTTGGGTTATTCCCAAAGCTTTTTTATTTTATTGCCTATAAAATATTACAAACTAACATTCATACTTTTTATATTTTTTGTCCGGGCAACTGAGCCCTGAATAAGCATCGTTGCATCGCCCTCTTGTACTTTTGAATATATGGCATCGCTTTCAATTTGCGAATAACCCTTTAATTTATAAGGGTAAGGAGTTCTGAATTTAGAAAAGCGTTACACCCCAGGTACGCTCAAATTTATCACCGGCATTTAACGCAATGATACCTTCCTTCTCTGTCAATTGCTGGTTAGTATTTACGCCGTCTGCAATGCCACACCAGGGCTCAATGCAAACAAATGGGGCATCTTTCGCCGCCCATATACCCATGTATGGAAACCCTTTAAAAGTAAAACTAAACCCTGCAATATGCCTGCCCGATTTTAATTGCACTTCATCCGACTGCAGGTTTTTAAATACAACGGCATCCTTATAAAACAATTCCTTTGTTAAAGGCAGGCGGTCAGTATCTGTAAGTAATGGTGTGGCATCCATTTCAATCAATCCGTCTTTACTAATGGGCCACCGGCCAGCGTTTTCTACTTTATTAAAAAGCAAATAATAATCATCATAAGCAAGGCCATCGGCCAGCGGTAATTTAAAAGCAGGATGTGCGCCAATAGAAAAATACATTTTTTCATCGCCGTTATTATTTACCAGGTAAGTTACCGACAATGATTTTTCTTCAATAGTATATACCAACGACAAACTGAAAGGAAATGGAAAAACTTTTAAGGTAGATTCATTATCCTGAAGTGTAAAAGTGAGGGAGGTAGATGTTTGCCGGGTTACTTCAAAATCCATTTCCCTGGCAAAGCCATGCCTGCTGAGTTCATAACTTTTACCCTTAAATAAATAGGTATTGTTTTTTAGTGCGCCCACTATCGGAAAAAGCACCGGCGATTTTTTACCCCAAAACTTTGCATCACCGCTCCATAAGTATTCCCGCTGGTTTATTTTATCATAGATGCTGCTGAGCTCTGCACCTGTAGGATTGATGGTTACAGTTAAGTGATTATTTTGTATGGTGTGCATGATGTGGGTTTTAAATAGCAGTTTATCAGAATTGCCTGTTTGCAATATAAATAGAAATAGCATTCAATTGGTGACTTACAAATTGATGCTTCGGACCTCACCCCCAGCCTCCCGATAAAAATCGGGACAGACTCTCTCCAAAAGAGAGGAGAGCCTGGCAATAAAATTTTTCTACTGTTTTAAAAAAATAATGTACCAGGCATTTCCTTCTCAAACGTAAACTTCTACGGCCTCGAATAAAAAGTGCTAGAAAATTTCAACATAAGCCGTAAAGAAATCAAGGTTGTTTGAGCCGGGCATAAACTTCAAAGTATCTTACTACTTGCGGCGAGTTCCTTGATTTTAGGCTAATGTTGAAATTTTCAGCCTTTTTATTCGCAGCCTTGATTTTTTTTGTTTCTTTTTTTTATCAAGAAAAAAAAGAAAATGAAGTCTAACACAAAATGAGGAGTGGCTATAAAAAAATACCGTTGGGTAAAAAAATATTCCTCCCAACTTAAAAAATTTTACAATCTTTGCAACCTTCAATTGTACGAATTATGAAATTCTTTTAAGAACCCCTGCAATGCACGGGTTCATCACAGTTACTAATTACCCGGCACATGCTGCCAGGTATCCCCTATTCAGTTTAACGTGTATTTTTAAAAAAGAATTTCAATGACCAATAATCAAATTGCAACCAATCGTATATCATCAGTTTTTTCAATCATCAGGCAATCACTCAATGGGCAGGAACAGGATTACACCACTGGCAGTATTCGCCGTGCAGTAATTTTATTGGCCATACCCATGGTGCTCGAAATGTGCATGGAAAGTGTTTTTGCCCTGGTAGATATTTTCTTTGTGAGCCACCTCGGCAAGCATGCAACCTCCACTGTTGGCCTTACAGAATCTGTAATCACCATCGTGTATTCAATTGCCATGGGCATTAGCATGGCAGCTACGGCAATGGTGGCCCGGCGGGTGGGTGAAAAAGACAGCGAGGCCGCATCCAAAGCTGGCATGCAGGCCATATTTATTTCATTGGCAATTACGGTTGCCATCAGCATAGCCGGGTTTATTTATGCAGATGATATCCTCAGGTTGATGGGTGCCGAAGAAGCCGCCATCGAAACCGGCAGAGGGTACACCCGCATTATCATGGGAGGTAGTATCGTAATCATGCTGTTGTTTTTAATCAATGGAATTTTTCGTGGGGCTGGCGATGCCATGATGGCCATGAAAAGTTTATGGCTCGCCAATATCTGCAATATTATTTTGTGCCCCATCCTCATCCGCGGACTTGGTCCCATCCCCGCTTTCGGGCTCATTGGTGCGGCAATGGCTACCACCATCGGCAGGGGCATTGGCGTAGCTTACCAGTTGTATCATTTATTCAATGGCAAACGAATTGTAAAATTTACGCTCAAACACCTCACACCCGATTGGGCCGTAATACGTTCCATTCTCAACATTGCCTGGCCCAGTACCCTGCAGTTTTTAATAGGCTCCGGAAGCTGGATCGTACTCGCCAGCCTGGTAGTAAATACCGGGCACAGCGAAGCCTCCGCAGGTTACCAGATCGCCATCAGGATCGTGATGTTTTTCTTATTACCGGCATGGGGAATGGCCAATGCCGCAGCAACATTGGTTGGCCAAAACCTCGGGGCAAAGCAACCACACCGGGCAGAATTATCAGTGATAAGAACTGCAAAATATAATGCCATCTTTATGGCAACAGTATCCATTATACTGATCGTATTTGCGCCAGCCATCATTTCATTTTTTACCAAAGACAATATCGTAGCAGGGTATGCAATATCCGCCGTACGGATTGTAAGTGCCGGTTACTTTTTTTATGGCATCGGCATGGTAATGACGAATGCTTTTAATGGCGCAGGCGACACCCGTACACCCACCATTATTAATTTATTTGGCTTCTGGTTTTTCCAGATTCCGCTGGCCTGGCTATTGGCAAAAACAGCAGGCATGGGCCCCACAGGCGTTTTTATCGCCATACCTGTAGCCGAAACAGCCATTACCATTGCCGCATATATTTTATTTAAACAAGGCAAATGGAAGCTAAAGAAAATATGATTGCCGATATGTGATGTATGATGTGTGGATGGATGATTTTTTAGCAATGAATGCCTGTGCAATTTTTTTGTACAGGCATTTGTTTTTCAATTGAGCATTGAAATTCTTTTGGATTTCGCAATGCAGTTTTTTGTCCGGACTATTTTAGCACTGCTCAACATCGTTGTGTCACTCACTTGTACCGCATACCTATGGGGAGCTTTACCTGCCGGATGTGGATACTTTATTGAATGGCTATTTGGTAAAAAATTAAAATCACTTC
>JANMVB010000337.1:0-5763 GCA_031392305.1 Ferruginibacter sp. | reverse complement strand
TTTTGAGTTATGAAAATCATCCGACAGAAGGAAAAACGGCAGTCATTCGTTCAACAATCCAGGTTGATGGAGCGTACCCTCCGGCCCGGTCTGCTGCAGCTCCTTGTGGTTGGGATACAAATGAGATACTCATAAACCTGGGCTATACTAAAGCTGAAATTGACAACTTCATAGTTCAAAAAGAAACGTACAGTTATGAAAAATAAAAAGTATAACCACCTGCTTTTAGAAAACAAAGTTTGTGTGATAACCGGTGCAGCATCTCTCCGCAGCATTGGATATGCCACAGCAGAAATTTTTGCAGCGCATGGGGCAAAACTCGTCCTGCTTGATTTGATGATGAACGATACAATTGCCAATGAAATAACTGCGTCCATTAATGCTGAAATTGGGCACAGGCCTGAAATCATTTCCCTTCAATGTGATATATGCAGTGCATCCGAGTGCGATAAGGCGATTGAAAAGGCGGTTGCTACATTTGGCACTATTGATTGCCTGGTACATTGTGCAGGAATTGTAAAATCTGCTGGAATATTGTCCATCACTGATAACGACTATAATACAGTGCTCGACGTAAATCTTAAAGGCACATTTAATATCTGTAAAAGTGTTTTGAAAATTTTTTCTGAAAAGCGTTCAGGGGTAATTGTGAATTTGGCATCATTGGCTGCCCAACGTGGCGGAGGGCTTGTTGGGGGTGCTCACTATGCTGCTTCAAAAGGTGGTGTTATTAGTCTTACCCGTTCTATAGCCAGGGAATTTGCACCATGGGGTATTCGGGCCAATGTTATTTGCCCTGCTATGATAGAAACCAATATGCTGGATGGACTTAATGAAGAACAACTAAAGGAAGTGATTTCAGCAATCCCTTTAAAACGTGTTGGTAAAACAATTGAGTTGGCGGGAACATGTCTGTACCTGGCTTCCGATCTTTCGGGTTTCACTACCGGAGCTACCATTGATGTTAACGGTGGTATTCATATCCATTAAATTTTTAAAGGTTCCAAAAAAATGAAATTGAAAAATTTATACTGCATTGTACTTTTAATAGTATTTTTTAGTAGCTGTGCCGGTACCAAATTAGCGCAACAACAATTGCTTGCCCGTATTACAACGACAGAAGACAAACTTGAAATCCTAACACTTCTTTCGGGTTCAGCTTTTAGTTCTGATGTTGCATCGGAATCATATTGGACAAAAATGTTTACAGCCGATGCCATCTTTGACAGGGGACAAGATAGGCAAGATAAAGGGATACAGGAAATACTGAAAATTGTAAATGCACCAGATCAGCATGAGGCTATTAAATATGGAATGACACATTTGGCAATGCTTCCTCACATCACACTCAAAGGCGATAGTGCAATAGCTACGGGCTATCTGCTAATTGTAATGCCCGACACCGGAGCTTCTCATGTGAACCTTCCCGGCAAGGGTGTATCTCCCGGGTTTTCTATCTTTCAACTAACAGTGAACAGATGGCAGCTTTTACGAACCACGGAAGGCTGGAGAGTTACACAACGCACTATAAGGCCAATCACCAGCAATGAATCCCGGGATATTCTTAAACAAGCAATTGAAGTTTCTAAATAGGTATGTCCGGATTTTTACTGATGTTATAACCAAACTTAAAATGAATGCTGGTAAGTACGATCAGTATTTATTTACAAAAACTTTCAAATAAAAAAATAGTTATCAACGCATTTTAAAACAAATTGTATGCATTCAAAATTCATTTCATTTCTTACTTTGTTACTTGCAGTCTCAGCCCTTTACGGACAGCAAAATTTAAGAAGGGCTTTTCAGCCGCCTAATGTGGTTAATAAAATACCTTTTGGCAATAACCCCAAGGCTTGTCATTATGTGCAGGCAAAAGATGCTAAAATTTATTACGAAGTGTATGGCAAAGGGCAGCCCATTGTATTGTTACATGGCGGCCTGTTTGGTTCTACTATTGAAATGACAGATTTTATAAATAAGTTGAAAGTGAACTATCAGGTTATAGCCATTTCTACAAGGGGGCATGGGAGATCTGAATTGGGTACAGCACCACTTACATTGGAACAAAGGGCCAATGATGCGATGGCGGTTATCAATGCAGTAACAAAAGATAGTGTGATAGTAATTGGGTTTAGCGATGGCGGGTACTCGGCCTATAAATTAGGGGCAATGTATCCTGAAAAAATAAAAAAAATGATTGTGATTGGCGCTGGTGAAATACGTCCGGGATTAAGAGAATTCAAATTTACTGCTAAACAGGCTATGGAAATGGATAAACCGTACTGGGAACAGCAATTGAAATTGATGCCCGAACCCAACAGGGTTGAAGACCTGTTTACCCAAGTGGCAAATTGTTATAATAATGTAACAGTTAGCGAAGAATTATTAAGTAAAATCAAATGCCCTGTTATGGTAATGGCTGGTGACCGTGATGGCGGTAATCCGGTTGAACGAGTGGTAAGTGCTGCCCGATTTATTCCGAAACATCAAATCTCAATTATACCCAATACCGGGCATGGTTGTTTTTTAGAGAATTTTGCAGCAGCCTGGGCAGGTATTCTTCCTTTTCTAAAACAATAATTAGCAACGGGTAAATTAGTGAATTTAATTTGTCTGCTAATCTGCCACTATCCCCTAAAGGGGTTATAATAGTTATATTTATAACGCAATTAAAGATCCCCAATGGTATGCGGTAAAAGGGAGTGACACAACGATGTTGCACATAGCTGCTTCTTTGTTAGGACAACAAAATCGTTACTCACTTTTTTAGCCTTTGCAGATTATAACTTCATTTTAAAAAATCTTTTGCATGAAAAAGTTGCCAATCATCATTTTCCATTTTCTAGTGATTAGTTCATGTAGCTTATATGGACAGGCGTTCAAGTTTGATAAGAACAAAGTTGAAGCCGTGAATGTATCTATGTCGATTGAAAAATTAATGGGCAAAGAGGTGATAAAAGTAATAAAAGATTCATCTGTAAAAGAAGTGGACGAACCAACTTTTGTAAAGATTAAAGGGATCAATTTTAAAAACGGTACCATTGAAGTAAAGGTATTGAGCAGGCTGTTGAAAGATGCACAAGAGTTGGCAAGGGGATTTATTGGAATTGCTTTTAGGATTGACGATGATAACACAAAATTTGAAAGCATCTATATCCGCCCAACCAATGGCCGGGCCAACAATCAATTAAGAAGAAACCGATCTGTTCAATATTTTTCTTTCCCCGCCTACAAGTTTGACCGGCTTAGGAAAGAAGCCCCGGGAGAATACGAATCTTATACAGACATGGCACTGAACGAATGGATAAAATTAAAGATTGTTGTGAACGGTACCGGGGCAAAACTCTACATAAACAATAATAAACAGCCATCCCTGGTAGTAAATGATTTGAAACATGGGGCCAATACAACAGGAGCTATTGGGCTATGGGTTGATGTGGGCACAGAGGGCTTTTTTGCTGATCTGAAAATCCAAAAGACTGACTGATATAGATCTGCTGACTGATCAAATTGTCGTTAAACTAAACGGCAATTTCCTAATCCGCTTTCCCGTTAAATCATAAACAGCATTGGTTAATGCCGGAGCAAAGGCCGGCAAACCCGGCTCACTCACACCACCTGCATCAAAATCATTTTCCATGATGTGTACTTCAATGGGAGGTGCATCCATTATCCGTGGCATTGTGTAAGCGTAGAAATTTTTTTGCTCAACCATGCCATCTTTAAATGTTATTTCATGTATGGTAGCAGCACCCAGTGCCATTACGATGGCGCCTTCTACCTGGGCTTTGATGGTGTCGGGGTTTACATACCAGCCGCAATCTATCACTGCCCAAACCTGGTCAATTTTTATTTTGCCATCAGCCTGTTTTGATACTTTTACCACCTGCCCTACAGTACCTCCAAAACATTCTGTAATCGCAGCACCATAGCCCTCTTTTTTCTTCCTGTTTTTCCAGCCGGATACTTCCTGTAACTTATCAATAAGATGATGTAAACGTTCTTCTTTCAGGTATTGCCTTCTTAATTCCAGTGGATCTTTGCCGGCTGCAATGGCCAGTTCATCCATAAAGCTTTCGAATGCAAACCCGTTGGTAGAAGCATACACAGAGCGCCACCACATGGTTGGTATGGGCGTTTCAAAAACAACTTCTGCGAAGCTGATATTTTTAATAGAATCAAAATAAGGTTTTAGAAATCCTTCTGATGTACTGCGGTTCGCCTTTGTTTTGTCACCTCCTCTCCAGTGGTCATTATTCTGTCCCGCCATCCTTATTTTAAAAGCACTGATCTCACCGTTTGCCACAACTCCTTCGCAGCGGTAGGATATACCGGGGCGATAAGGGCCCTGTGTCATATCATCTTCCCTGCTCCAGATTACCTGTATAGGAACACCCATTTCTTTTGAAATAACGGAAGCCTCATGCGGATAATCCATAAAGGCTTTTCTTCCAAAACCTCCACCCAAAAAAGTTATGTTCACAATCACATTTTCTCTTGGCAAACCCATCTCCTTGCCTATATAATCCTGCACCCATTCAGGTGCTTGTATGGGCCCCCAAATTTCCAGTTTGTCACCCTGCCAGTGAGCAATACAATTCAATGGTTCCATACAACTGTGCGATTGATAGGGGGTTTGATAAACCACATCAATCTTCGTTTCAGCTTTTTGCAGGATGCTGTCGGGGTCGCCCACTTTACGAAAAGAAAGTCCCTCATTTGTTTTTAGTGCTTCCTGCTGACGTTTAAAAATATCGGCTGTATTCAAATGTTCAAAGCCCGTATCGTCCCATTCCACTTTCAATGCTTTCTTTCCCTGCATGGCTGCCCAGGTAGAATCAGCCACTACGGCTACACCTTCCCGGTAGGTATTGAAAACCCCCATGCGTACTTTGAAAACATTTTTTACACCGCGTATTTTTCTTGCCGCTGCATCATCAAAACTTTTTACTTTGCCACGCAGGCGGGGGTTACGCTCCACCGCAGCATACAACATCCCCGGCAATTTTTTATCCAGGCCAAATGTAGCTGTGCCATTTGTTTTCAACGGGGTATCCTGGCGGCGGAGCGGTTTGCCAATCAGCTTGTAATCCTTACGGTTTTTTAACTTAACATTTTTAGGTGTTTCCAGTTTTGATGCATCCACCACCAGCTCTCCGTAATGCAACTTTTTACCCGATGATTTATGTATTACATGCCCGGATTCAGCATAACATTCTGTTGCAGCAACATTCCATTTTTTTGCAGCAGCTTCAATCAACATTTCACGGGCTGTTGCGCCAAGGTTCAATAAATTTTTATAAGAGCCCCGTACGGTGGAACTGCCTCCCGTAACCTGGCTGCCATATTTTTTATTATCACCTTGTGCAAAAACGATGTTCACCTCAGCTAAGTTCACTTCCAGTTCTTCGGCAAGCATTTGCGGTATGGCTTGGTAAACTCCTTGTCCCATTTCGGCACGGTGACTAAAAATGGTGACCTTGCCTGATGTGCTAATATGTACCCATGCATTCATTTCAATATTGCCAGCATCCTCTACACCATTCATCAACTTTGCTTCCCTGGCCAATGCCGGAAAATAAAAACCAATGCAAAGCCCCGTTCCTGTGAGGCCGGAAAATTTAAGAAAATTTCTCCGGGATATCGCCTTCGTGTTGATTGCTTGTGACATAGTTGACGTTACTTTTTGTTAATGATTTTCATCCTTCAAAAATTACTTTCGCTTAGGGGCAAACGCTCCTTTTTCTATCCAGGTAATCCATG
>JANMVB010000251.1:0-14706 GCA_031392305.1 Ferruginibacter sp. | reverse complement strand
AGCGAACATTGCCACAATAACAGAAAAAACACCCCAGCCAAATGTGTACCATTTTGAGATGCTGTAATCCTGTGCTTCGGTGCAGTTTTTATTAATAAATTTTTTGTGAAAATCAACAACGGTGCAGGATGCCAGCGAATTAAGTGCTGCAGCAATACTTCCCCAGGCTGCTAAAAATATAACAGCAATCAATAAACCCACCAGTCCTTTTGGTAAATTATCAATTACAAAACGAAGGAATATAAAATTGGTGTCATTGGCATCATCGCCAGGGATAGCTTTTTTTAAAACTACTTTATATTGTGAGCGGAGTGCAGTGGATTGTTGCTGGTTGTTTTCTGCCAGGGCTTTATTGTATTGTTGCTCCAGCAAAACCAGCGAATCTTTATACATTGTTTTTTTTGCAACAATCACTTTTGCTTCGTCAAAATATACAGGTGCTTTGTGATACTGATAAAATGAGAACACCAAAATACCTACCAACAAAATGAGAAACTGCATAGGCACTTTTACCAAGCCGTTTACCAATAATCCTAGCTTACTTTCCTTTGATGTACGGGCAGTAAGGTACCTGCCTACCTGGCTCTGGTCTGCTCCAAAATAACTCAGTGAAAGAAACAAGCCACCAATCACTCCGCTCCAGATATTGTATTTATCCTTCCAGTCAAAATGGTTATTGGTAATGCCGGATGTAATGATATTCATTTTGCCTTTATCACCTGCAATCTTGATTGAATCTGCAAAGCCCATACCCTCCGGTAATAGGGTAACAACCATATAGCCTGCCAGAAACATTCCTGCAATAATTATTATAAGCTGCAACTGCTGCGTATACGCTACCGCTTTAGCACCACCGCTCATGGTATAAATGATGAGTAAACCACCCATTACAATATTGGTATAATAAATATTCCAGCCTAACAGCGAACTTAAAATAATAGAAGGTGCATAAATACTGATACCGGTTGACAATCCACGGGAAATTAAAAACAACGCTGAGGTAAGAGATCGTGTTTTGAGGTCAAACCGGTTTTCCAAAAATTCGTAAGCGGTATAAACTTTTAATTTTCTAAAAACAGGCACAAAAAAAATGCAGATAATGACCATGGCGAGCGGCAGTCCGAAATAATATTGCACAAAGCGCATTCCATCGGTATAGGCCTGGCCGGGTGCGCTTAAAAAAGTAATGGCACTAGCCTGGGTACCCATTATACTTAAAAGCACCAGGTACCATGGCATGCTTCGGTTACTCAGGAAATATCCATCAAGATTTTTTGTGGTACGGCTTTTATAAATACCATAGATAATGATACCACAAAGCGTAGTGATTAATATGATCCAATCAATTGTACTCATTTGGCACAAACCCCGGTAGGGGCTTTTTGAAATTCTAAAATAGCAGCATCATTTTGTAATAGCATGAGCAGATTTTTATTTATAATGGCGGGTAATTAAATAATACAATGCAACCTGCAATACCAGAAATAGTAATACTCCAATGTACCATTTGTTCCAATATGATTTTTCGTTTTGCATAACTTAAAGTGCAAAGTATTTTAATTTTATAAAGGATGAATTACCAGGCTAAGATTAACTTTATTTATTTTACTACCCTTTTCTTTTATTTTATTAAAATTTTTTTGTCCAGGCTTTATATCCTTGCTCAAAATCGTTGCATCGCCCTCTTGTACTGTAATGCTTATGGCAGCTTTACTTAATTAACTTTATTAACCTTATTTACTTTTTTTACTTTAGCCATTTTATTTTCATTCGCAATTAAATTTGCCAACAACCTGAAAGCTCCCGGAACTCCAGCCGGTAACTCCCTAAAAAATACCAACCCTGTATATATAAATTTCCCTTTGCCATATTTCGCAATTATCAGGCTCCCGTTCTGTACATCTTCGCCGGCATCTTTCATGCTTAGGATTTGCTGATAATTACTATCGATTTTTTCAGCATTATAAATGCTTCTTTCCTGTGTCCAACCTTCAAAATCCTTCGCTGTTATTTTATTAGGAAAATTTAATGCAGGATGGTTTGGCAGAAGAAAATTTACTGTTGCATTTTCATCCGTTACCCTGTTGCGGCTGATGGTAAAAGGATAAGGCGCCATCTTTGCTTTTACCGGCCCTATCTGGTTACTGGTATTGTACTGGGTAAGTAACACGCCGCCATTCTTTACATATTGCATCAGCACATCGTATACATTATTCATCCACTCATTGGTATTATATGCCCTTATACCGGTTACAATAGCATCAAACTGTTTTAAATTACTTGGTGTTATTTCATTTCGCTGAAGGGTAGTTACTTTGTAGCCCATTTGCGCTAAAGCTTCCGGAATTTTGTCACCAGCTCCGGGTATATATCCAATCTGGCTACCTATAGTTTTTAGATCCATTTTTAATACAGTAACCCTGTCGTAATAGTTGTAAAAAATATCAGGGATATGATCATATTTTATTTTGGTTAGAGATAAAAATTGGTCGTCTTTAAATGACTTTGAAGATAACCTGCCACCCATAAATTCTTTGGTATCCTTTTTTACTGAATCACTATTTACTATAACAGTTATATTTCTTGATGTTGTTTTTGAAACATGTACCATTGAATCAAAAACCACGCTTGAATAACCATTACGGTTATATCCAAACTTTAAAGTGTCATCTATTTTCGCATTAAACTGCATAGTAAAATCTACTGCTCTTTCCTTATTTTTATCTTCATTTTTAAAGATGATCAAATGCTGCGAACTGTTAATAAAAACAGGATTTACTACCTGGATGGGTTGATAGAGTTCTCCCTTTACCGGGTCGGTATTTTTATACAAAACAGGTTTATAAAAATGATAAACAATGCTTCCAATTGTAAGCTGAAAGTTTGCTATGTAATTATAATTTTCAGCGTTGCCAATAATCAGTTGATCCCTTACATCAAAGCTGCCTCTGCCATTTTCTAATCCTTTTTCCAACCAATAAGGTTGTGAAGCCTGTTCAATATCGCTAATGGCAGCAGTGATCGTTTTTATTTTATGCTGATTGGTTTTAAAACTATCAATCACATAATGGCTTCCAAAAACCGAAACCATCACCCGTTCAATCTCTATTCCGGACCTGTTATTAAAGACCAGGTTTATTTTTATACTATCACCAATTACATTTAATTGGTTAACCGCAGTAGCTTCCATAAATATACCACCACCCATTTCTATCAATTTATCAATATCATTTTCCTTTTTTGAAAACCAGAAATCGCCTTTCAATTCCTCCGTTTTATTAATACTGCCATCCCTTTGCCCCGACCAATAGTTACGTTTTATCTCCAAAAGATATTGCTTCAGTTTTATGAATGAACCAACAGAATTTTCGGGATGTTGCACATCATAATTGCGGATAATATTATTAACCGAATCGGCTATTTCTTTTTTACCTGTTTTACCCCAGCTCAAATCTACCCCATCCATCAAATCATTCCCCGGCTTTTCTCCTTTTATTGTGGTAAAATATTCTGTTACACTACCTCTTTGTGCAGGCACACCAAAACCCTGGCTTTTGTGCTGGCTGCGGCTAAGCGCTGCAATTTCGCCGTAACCTCTGCCAAGTAAGGGATTGTACATGCCAACATCTAATTTATACTGATCTTCACTTTGCGTATTGGTATTGCCAAAATTAAATGTGTTCCATAGTAAACGTTTTGCCTGCCAAACTTTAACGCCTTTTGATAACTGTTCTGGAAATTTTGTGGAATCTGCCGCCGCATCAAATGCCTCCCGGGCAAGGATACCCGAAGCTGCATGGTGCCCGTGCCCCGCCCTGCTATCCTCAGGAAAACGGCTGATGATTACATCTGGTTTAAACTTACGGATCACCCACACCACATCGCTTAATATTTTATCATGCCCCCATATTTGCAATGCCTCTTCCGATGTTTTGCTAAATCCAAAATCGTAGGCCCTTGTAAAAAATTGTTCGGCCCCATCAATCCTGCGGGCAGCTAATAATTCCTGCGTACGTATTAATCCAAGGTCCATGCCCAGTTCATCGCCAATTAAATTCTGGCCTCCATCACCTCTTGTAAGGCTCAAATAGCCGGTACGATACAATTTTTCATTGGCCAGGTAAGCCAGTAACCTGGTATTTTCATCATCCGGGTGTGCAGCAATATATAACACTGAACCAAGCACATTCAGCTTTTTAATTTGTAATAATATTTCGGAAGAAGTATAAGTTTTAGGCGTTTGCGAAATGGAAGTGAGCGAAAGAAAAACAGCAGGAAGAAGTAATAAATATTTACTCATAATTGGTTATTGTTTTGCGAATGTAAGGTATTGAATTATTGAAGTGGCGAAAGCCCACACTAAATCTTGCCCGAAAGCAGGGACTTGCAAAAGATTATAAAAATTTTAAGAAATATGTGCCTTGTTCCGAAAGGTGAGGTATTGTACTTTAAAAGAAATTATTTTTTTACCATCTTTAGTTTTTCAATTAAACATCGTTGTGTCACTCACTTGTACGATATACCAATGTGGTTCTTTTCCTACGTTATAACTTTGCTTCTATTCCCATAATATCTGCTTGCTATCCCGCTTGCTATCCCGGCGAGCCGCTGTTGCGTCTCCTGACCAACAGCCGGAGCCTGGTAACATAAAGCTTATTTAATTAAAAAAGCAAGAGTACTTCTTTTATCACACGCAGACATCACAGTTACAACCCTTCGGTCGTTGGTCGGGAGACGCAACGACGGCGTGCTAAATTGATTGCATCTCAAAAGACACAACGACTGCATGCTATGAAGAACTACTGGCCCACCAAAAAAACTGCATTGCTAAATAACAATTTTCCATTTTCCCAAAAATTGCGGAAGATAGGATTATCTGCCAGGTACACAATGCTGCCACGACCATAATCCTGCACACCGATTGAAACGCCTTCCTTAATTTTTTCTTTCAGTGTAGAGCCTACAAAACCTGCTACATAACTATCCTTTTTTATCACGCCAACATTCCAGCCATCCTTTAAAAATTCATACATGTTTCCGTCCTGCTTCAGGTTAAAGAAATAATTAGGAAAACCCAAAGCCAGTGGGTGCGAATTATCCAGTTCAATTTTATAAATGGCACCGGCAATATTACTCATGATGCCATTGTGTTCGTTTTCTTCAAATCTTTTAAGCTCTGAATATTTTAATGGCTTTTCATCTTTCTTTTCATCATCGGGCTTTTTTAATTTGATGCCCCAATCGCCGCCAGCCATTTGCTCTACTGCATTTTCCAGGGCTATCAGTTTTCCTCCTTGCCTTATCCAGCTTTTTAAATCTGTTGCACCATCCTTTTCTGTAAGAAATTTATATCTTCCATTGGGCAAAATGAGCACATCAATATTCTTCCAGTTTATATTTGACATCTCCTCTGCATTGATTAAAGTAATGGGATAATTTAATTGCTGATCAAACAAATGCCACACTTCCCCGGCAGCACTTGCATCCACTCCTCTTCCGGTAAGCATTGCCACATTGGGCCTGCTGATGAAATGCACTTTTTCGCTGCCAAAATCTGCACCCATTTCTACAAAGCCCGATGAGATGGCTGTAATATTTGCATCATATTGCTGAGCAGCTTTTGACAGTTCATCCAGCTTATCTTCATTGCCCTTTTTAAGAATAATTAGCGCACCTTTTTTATAACTAATCCCTTTAAAACTAAAATCTTTTTCAGCATAACGTACCCGGATACCAGCCTTAACAATTGCGGCTAAAAACTTAGCATCTTCAAAAGAAGCATAGCTGATGAGGTACCCATAAGAAGTTTCGGGAACAATATTGTTTTTTGGCCTTGCAATGAATGAGCTTACGGCAATTTTTTCTTTAACTGCATAAGCCTGCAAACCATACACATACGGCAGCGACCAGGCAGTGATATCATAAGTAGCAGAGTCTATCAGTTTAGAATCCGGTTCAAATAAAACCTTTGCTAATACGCCTTTGGGCTGGTAAGTACTTACTACCAATCCGTTTGTGGCTGTAAACATTTCTTCTTTTCGGGTAAAATAATTATAGCCTTTTACAGATGCCGCAGTTGCTGTACCATAGGTTATACCATTTACATCCAGCAGGTGTTTTAGCGCATTTATTTTGTTGGTATTTACATCCGTTATTACAAAAGATTTATATTCTCCTACGCCATTATTTTTTCCATCATCAAAAAATTGTTTAAACTCTTTTACTACCCTTGCTGCATTTTTTGTAACTACTTCCAGGGTGCTCATACTGGTGGTAAAATGATGATCGATCCTGTCCTTCAAAGTAAGCGTATCTCCGTTGCCCGTAACTACTGCTGCACCGGCACGGCTGCCACCGCCCTGTTCAAATGTCATCCCGATACTTCCATTGTAAGTAGGGTAAGTATCTCCATACGAGGGATAAAAAAGATCAAAGACTTCTTTCGTAAAATACAGCCAGCCATTGGCATCAAAATACTTTGCATTGTTCTTTCCAATCTCTACCTGGAAGTTTCTTTGCCAGGGTGTAATTACTTCATGATAAGGCTGGGCTGCGGGGGCAAAATAATATGGATTGTTGTAACCCTGCTCATGGTAATCGCTGTGTACATGCGGCATCCATTGGTTGTAAACAATAAGCCGTTGCTGTGTTTCTACCTGTGTTTGCCAGGCCCAGTCACGGTTAAGGTCAAAACTATAATGATTATACCTGCCACCGGGCCAGGGCTCACTGTGTTCCCTTGCATTGGGCTCAGGATTTACATTTTTGCCCATCATTTGTGTAACCCAGTTTACATAACGGTCACGGCCATCCGGATTGATACAAGGATCAATAATCACCACTATATTTTTGAGGTATTCTTTTGTTTGAATATTTGATGGGTTCAGTAACTCATACAATGTTTTCATAGATACTTCGCTGCTGCTGGTTTCATTGCCATGTACATTGTAACTAAGCCAAACAATTGCCGGTGCATTTACATCACCAGGTTTGTCGTTCAACATGCCGGTAAGGCGCAGGTTGTTTTTACGGATATCTTCCAGCCTTGCCATATTTTCTGCAGAAGCAATAAATGCCAACAGCAAGGGCCGGCCTTCGTTGGTTTCGCCATATTGTACCAGCTTCATCATTTGTGGCGTAGCTACAGCCGTTTGCTGAAAGTAACTCACTATTTTATGATGTGGTGTGTACTTTAAGCCAAGCGGATAACCAAGAAATTGTTCAGGGGATTTTAACTGGGCAAAACCGGAAATGGAAATTGTACATAAAAAAGATACAACAAGAAATAATTTATTCATACTCATATTTATATTGAAATTTGAAAAGGAAGATAGGAATATTTTTCAGGGCACTAATGGAGTGTTTTAAATAAAATTTACATAAAGTTAGCGCTCCTGGTTAAATATATTTCAGTGTATATTGTATTTGTTATACTGCAGGAAAAGTTCCCCAAAGATATTCTGTACAAGAGTGCGACGCCATTGAAGTTAAATTGAAATACTTCAGCCCGGACAACAAAAAATATATTAGTTCTCTTTTAGAAAATTATTCATAAAAAACTGCCAGCACTAAATGGCGCTGGCAGTAAATGATGGTAAAATTATTTGGTATTTACATTGAAAGAAACCCTGGCAAATACATACCGGCCATTGAAACCCATTTGCTGAACCCGGCGGCTGTAAATAAACCTGCCAAGGGATACGTTGTTGCTGTGGGTATGTTTATCCTGATAGACATCAAAAATATTATTCGAACCCACTGTGAAGGTGAAATTTTTTGTGAGGTCGTAGCTGAGCGAAAGGTCGGTGACTGTTTTTGAATTAAACTCCTGGTCGAGTGTTTCCCTTTGGCCTGTAAAAAGATTGGTGGGGAACACAGCGGGATTAGCAGGGTTAATGGTGGGATCGAGGTAAGTTACTTTTCCGAAATAAGCAAACCGCAGCATGGCACCGAACCTTGTATGATTGTAATTGATGGTGAAATTTCCTTTAGCTTTCGGATTGGCCACTTCTATGCGGCTTTGGTCTTCACGGTTAAAATAATTGCCAAGCTGGCCAGAATTTACAAGTATCGTTGATGCCTTTACGATTGGTTTACCATCAGCACCTTTTTTCACTTCATTTTTTATGAAAGTTGCTGCCAATGTAAACCTCAGTTTATTAGTGCCGGCAAATGCAGTGCGGTAACTAACCACCGCCTCTAACCCTTTTGATTTTGTATCAATGGCATTGGTAAAAAAGTTGGCAGCGGTAGCACCATTGTCTTTGAGCAGTTGGGTTAACGTTGCATCGGTACCTCCGTTAAAATTATTGGTCAACACAATCCTGTCTTTAATATTAATCAGGTAACCATCTACTGTTATTTCCAACCCTTTCGCCGGTGTTGCTGTAAATCCTACTGAATAATTTTGTGATGTTTCTTCTTTCAGTTTGGGGATACCTAATATTTGGGCAGGCTTGCTATCGTTGGTAAATGTGCCACTTTCTGTAGGTACCAATCCATTGGGAGATGCTACAAACAATGTATTTGTTTTAGCATAAAATTTTTGTTGCATGGAAGGCGCCCTGAACCCACTTGAAGATGCTGCCCTTATTGTAAACTGATCGCTCAATTTGTAACGGGTAGCTACTTTATAATTTAAGGTGCTGCCAAAGTCTGAATAATTTTCATAACGCACTGCCAGTTCAACGAGAAACTGTTTTGTAAAATCCTGCTCCAGGTCAACATACAAACCCACATTATTGCGTGAATTTTTCTTTGCGTAATCAGGCACAAACCCTGCAAAAACCTGTGCACCGGAAGCGGCCCCTGCACTGGTGTTGTAATTTCTATAAGATGCTTCTTCCCCTGAACGTTGGGTGTATTGATCTACCCTAAACTCTGCGCCATACGCTACATTGAGGCCCTGCAACACTTCAAAATTGCGGCTCATATCTGCATTGATGGTATTTTGAAAAAACTTCAGGCCACCTGCATCGAACGATGTTTGCGGATTGGTAGTTACTGCATACTGAGTGTAGTTAACAGAATTGTCTACACTAAAATCAAAATTATTTATGCCGAGCGTATTAGATAAACTGGCGTACCATTTTCCTATTTTTCCATCAGCACCTACGGAAAAAGAATAGTCTTTAATATCCGTTTTTATCAATGGCAAAAACCCATTTGGGTAAAGGGTAAGTGCCTGGCTGGCGTAGATACCGGCACCTGAACTTATTGAAGAAGGGTAACGGAAAAACCCGGCAGCCTCACCACTCTTCTGGCTATATCCTCCAAATACTTTTAGTTTCCAGCTATCAGCCAATGCATATTCTGCATTTACCATAACAGCACCGCTTGAAATTTTTGAATTACCAATCCGCATGTCAAAATTTTCCCTGGTTTGTCCACGGGAATTCATAATAGAATCATCCCGGTTTACACCACTTACATTCGCATACACGGCGCCGGTATAAGTACCTGCCCTGTTAGATTTATCACGATGAGAATACTCACCGGTAATATTGATAAAGCCTTTTTTATTAAGATCAAATCCATAATTCAATCCTGCCTGGAAAGCACCTCCATCATTTACACTCACATCTTTTATGGAAGTATTATTGATTTTTCCCAATGCATAATTTTTAGGATAGCTGGTGATGTTTTCTCCATACGATACATTACCACTTAATACATTGGTAGCTTTTTTAAGCACAATATTTATAACGCCGGCAATTGCATCGGAGCCATATTGTGCTGCAGCGCCATCTCTTAATACTTCTACCCTTTCTATGGCAGAAACCGGAATGGTATTAAGATCGGTGCCAACCTGGCCACGGTTAACTGTTCCGTTTACATTTACGAGTGCCGACTGATGGCGCCTTTTTCCGTTTACCAGCACCAGTATCTGATCGGTACCGAGGCCCCTGAGTTGAGCAGGATCGACATGGTCTGTACCATCCGATACCGTTTGCCTGCTCGATTGAAAAGACGGAGCAGAAAAAGTAAGTAACTGGTTAAGATCAATTTGACCTATTTCTTTTGCCATTGCTGCCACCGGGATTACATCCACCGGTACCGGCGTTTGTACTTTTGTACGGGATAAATTTCTTGAACCGATCACGGTGATCTGTATTTCTTCAATAGATGGTTGCAAGGCAATGGCGTAATCTGTAACGGCACCCTCCACATTTACAGAAATGGTTACATATCCTACATAACTGATGGTAATTTCTTTGGCACCGGCAGGGAGTGCCAACGAAAACTTACCCTCACTTCCGGCTGCAATACCTATACCGCTGCCTTTTACTATTATATTTGCCTGTACCAATGGTTGGTTGTTGGTGGCATCAAAAACTTTTCCGGTAATTGTTTTCTGGCACATTGCCACAAGGGGCATGATAGTGCAAAGGAGTAAAATAATTTTTCTCATGTTATAGTTTTTATATGTTTGGCTTATACCAAATTTACTCATTAATAAGCCCAAATAATTAATTTAGATTAAAATACAACCGATGAACGTAAAAATAATTAGCTACACATTACTCTTAGTAATCCCTTTTTTTTCGACAGCCCAAAAAATAAATTCATTTAACTATGAGGGGCAGAAAAAAGTAATCTGTACCCGTGGGGCAGTGGTATCGGCACATCCACTGGCCAGCAAGGCTGGCATCAGTATTTTAAAACAAGGTGGCAATGCCATTGATGCAGCCATTGCTACGCAACTTGCACTGGCTGTTGTATATCCAGGAGCAGGCAATATTGGCGGTGGTGGTTTTATGCTGGCACATTTAAAAAACGGTAAAAATATTACCATTGATTATAGAGAAATGGCGCCCGCAAAAGCAAGCAGGGATATGTACCTTGATGCCGCAGGTAACCCCAAAATGGAATTATCCCAGGACGGGCACCTGGCCTGTGGTGTTCCCGGTACCGTGGCAGGTTTATTTGCATCCATGCGATATGCAAAACTGCCATTTAGTAAACTGGTACAGCCTGCCATTGAGCTTGCAGAAAAAGGGTTCGCCATTACCGCCAGCCAGGCCGAGGATTTTAATGAAATGAAAAAAGAATTTATACAACTCAATACCTCACCTACTGCATTTGTAAAAGAGATGGAATGGAAGGCCGGAGATACACTCATACAAAAAGAACTTGCCAATACATTAAAGCGCATAAAAGCCCTGGGCGCCAAAGGTTTTTATGAAGGTAAAACGGCGCAGCTTATTGTAAATGAAATGGCAAAAGGCAATGGCATCATCAGTTACAAAGATCTTAAAAATTATAAAGCCATCGAACGCAAGGCCATTGAATTTGATTACAAAGGTTATCACATTATATCTATGCCGCTGCCAAGCAGCGGCGGCATTATTTTGCAACAGGTTTTAAAAATGACAGAGGATAAAAATATAGGGGCAATGAAATTTCAAACTGCTGCCAGTGTACAATTGCTTACCGAGGCAGAACGCAGGGCTTTTGCAGACAGGGCGAAATATCTCGGCGATGCTGACTTTGTAAAAGTGCCGGTAAAAACATTGGTGAGTAAGAAATACCTGGAGGAAAGAATGAAAGATTACACTCCCGGCAAAGCCGGCAGCAGCAGTAAAACAGTTGAAGGTATTATCAACGAAAGCGAAGAAACCACCCACCTCAGTATAATGGATGCCGAAGGCAATGCAGTATCGGTTACCACTACACTCAACGGATCTTACGGCAGCCGCACGGTGGTTGGCGGAGCAGGATTTATTTTGAATAACGAGATGGACGATTTTAGTGTAAAACCCGGTGTGCCCAACATGTATGGAGCTATAGGTGCAGAAGCCAATGCCATTGCCCCCGGTAAAAGAATGCTGAGCAGTATGACACCCACCATCGTTTTAAAAAATAATAAACCTTACATCGTAGTAGGCACGCCGGGTGGCACCACCATCCCGACAAGCGTTATCCAATCGTTGGTAAATATGATTGATTTTAAGATGACGCCGGAAGATGCGGTAAACAAACCCAAGTTTCATCACCAATGGCTGCCGGATGAAATTTTTGTAGAAGATGATTTTGATACCGCCACCATGCAGCAACTTCAAACAATAGGTTACAAAATTTCAAAACGTGGCCAAATTGGAAGAACAGAACTGATAGAAATTAAACCCGGTAAAGCAAAACCAATCACTGCTGTGGCAGACAAGCGGGGGGATGATAGTGCGGAGGGGTATTGATCATTGATAATTGGTTAATGTGATGAATGATGAGTAATGAGTGAGTAATGAGTGGTGAGTAATGAATAATTAGCTAAATTGGTTTACCAGCATTTTATCTATGGGCATCATCGTTGTGTCACTCACTTATACGCCATACCAATGTGGTTCTTTAATTACGTTGTGTGTTAAAGCAAGGGCCCAGCACTTAATTACTTTACCCTTCTGTTTAATTTATAATGAATGCCTGCATCCTTCAACATTGCCCCCCTGAACATTCACCCACATATTCGGTAGAAAAAGCTAAATTGAAATACTATCGCTTAATGGCTGCCGGATAGCAGCGGAAAGCCCGGTGAAGATTTGTGCGTTGGCTTGTGCCGTACTTGCAGCGAATAGCCGGAACCAAAGTTGATCTGTGTTTATTGCGGAAAGCCATACATTGTTTCGATTTGTGAATTTACATTACACAACTTTCTATTAATGCTCCAGCCTACAAATTGTTAATTCACAAATTCACCACTAAAACTTAGTGGTTTTGCAGCATGAACAACCTGCTATTTTTGGTATTGATTTTGCCCTAAGGTGGCGATACGTTATTTTTACAGCAATTAGCATACACCCTGCACAAAAGCCTTCACATATTAAAATGGATTTCTCTTACACTGATATTTTGGTTGGCGCTTGCGTTGCTGTTTATTTATATTTATCCTGATTACTCTATTGCTGTTACGGTATTTTTATTAATTGGCTGGCTTACTGCCTGGTTGTTGATTTACCGTAAAGCGTTTCAAAAAACCTGGTTTTTTCTTTCCTTAATTATACTGGTAGTTTTTACCTGGGGATTGTTGAACCTGCCTTTCGTTCAAAACTTTATTGTAAAAAAAGTAGCTGCAACCCTTTCAGATAAATTACATGCACGGGTAAGCCTGAAGCACATTCAGTATCATTTTTTTGATAAGCTTCAACTGGAAGGGCTGTTGCTGGAAGATCAAAAAAAAGACACTTTGCTGTATGCCGGAGCGGCAAGGGTAAATATTACAGACTGGTTTTTTGTTAAAAGCAAAGCCACTCTGCACTATGTGTCGCTGGATGATGCCACTGTAAATATGCACCGCAGCGATTCGGTTTGGAACTATAAATTCCTCATTGATTATTTTGGCAAATCAGATTCATCAAACAAAAAAAAGGGAGGAATTGAATTTGATATAAAAGTGCTTGAATTAAAAAATATCCGCTTTAACCAGATTGATGAATGGGTGGGGCATGATATGAGGGTGTCTGTTGTAAAATTAGACCTGAAGGCTGACCTGGTTGATTTTCCTACAAAACAAATTGCACTGAATACACTTGATATGGTGGAACCGGTATTTGGCATGTTTGATTACAAAGGCAAAAGGCCCGATTCGCTCAAAATAAAAAGGCCTAAAAAAATACCGCTTCACCCCAGCCAGTATAAATGGAACACCGAAGGCTGGATATTGAGCGTAAATAATATTAACGTAAAAGGCGGCTTATTTTCCAACGAAACAGAAACTGACAGGCAACCATTTAAAGACAGGTTTGATGGTGCTCACCTGCGCTTTAGCCAGGTAAACGGCAACATGAAAAATGTACGCTTTGAAAAAGATACACTTACGGCAGCTATCAGTTTGGCAACAAAAGAACGCAGCGGTTTTGAAGTGAAAAAGCTACAGGCCAACATGAAATTTACGCCTGAGATAATGGAATATTCCCAGCTTGACCTGGTTACCAACAAAAGCAGGTTGGGAAATTATTATGCCATGAAGTATGAAAACTTCGGTAAAGACATGGGCAATTTTATACATGATATAACATTGCAGGCAAATTTTGTGGACAGTAAATTAGACACCGACGACCTGGCCTTTTTTGCACCGGAACTAAGCACCTGGAAAAAAGTTTTTTTAATAAAAGGCGAAGCCCGTGGCACCATTGATAACCTTACTGCTAAACGTATGCTCATCAGCAGTGGCAACACGTATGTAGATGGTGACCTGGCTTTAAGGGGCTTGCCCGATATCAATAAAACCTTTATAGATTTCAGGGCAAACGATCTGCAAACGACTTACACAGAACTCAGTATTTTATTACCAACACTTAAAAATATACAACAACCGCAGTTGAGTAAGCTCGGCAATATCCGCTACCAGGGAAACTTTACCGGCTTCATCAACGACTTTGTAGCTTATGGTACCATCAATACCCGGCTGGGCATTATAACAGGCGATATAAATATGAAGCTGCCTGAAAAAAAACCACCGGTTTATACGGGGAAAATATCTACCGTAGGTTTTAAGCTGGGGGAGTTTTTTAATGAAAGCCGGTTGGGTGCCATTACATTTAATGGCAAAATAAATGGAAGCGGCTTTACAGAACGGGAACTGAATGCCAACCTGGATGGCAACATCCGCAGCATAGGGTTTGGCGGCTACGATTACCAGAACATTATCTTAAAAGGGGATTTTCAGAAAAAACTATTTAATGGCCTGGTAAGTATCAACGACCCCAACCT
>JANMVB010000207.1:0-1609 GCA_031392305.1 Ferruginibacter sp. | reverse complement strand
TTTTGTATCACCACACACATGGTATATTTTGGCTGGTTGGCGGGAAAGTAACCAATGAAAGAAGCCTGGTAAATTTTGTTGCCTTTATTGTACCCTTTATTATCAAGCGCCGTTACAGCAGTTCCTGTTTTACCGGCAATTGAATACGCACTGTCAAATAAAATCTTGTGCCCGGTGCCATGCAGGCTATCAACTACCGAGCGCAGGCAATCCTGCAACTGCACCAGTGTTTCATCGCTGCATATTTTTTCCACTACTACCTGTGGCTGTATCCTTTTTACATCCACACCATATTCTGTTACAGCATTTACCAGGTAGGGCTTCATCATTTTTCCATTGTTGGCTACAGCATTGTACAACATCAACATGTGCAATGGTGTTACCAGTTCTTCATACCCATGTGCCATGTATGGAATAGTGGTTTTCGCCCAGCTACGGTTGGTAGGTTTTTTTATCAATGGCTTTCCTGAAGAAGCAGTAATATCAATACCGGTTAAAGTATCCAGCCGCAGGCGATGTAAATGATTGATAAATTTTGATGGCTCGTTGTGATAATACTGATCGGCCAGTTTTGCAAAAGCTACATTACTGCTCCGGTAAAAAGCTTCCTTTACAGTGATCTCTCCCGAACCCATGTGCGAATCTTTTATACGCAACCGGTAAAAAAGTTTTGCGCCACCTTCACAATCAACGATAGTATTTTTATCTACATATCTATCTTCCATTAAACTCAGCAAAGTAGCCAGTTTAAATATTGAACCCGGCTCAGTAGCCTTGCCAATCCCGTAATTCAAATCTTCTGCATAAGTTCCATCCGGTTGTTTACCCAGGTTGGCAATAGCTTTAATTTTGCCGGTTGCAGTTTCCATCACAATGGCGGTACCATGCTGTGAGTTATTGCCCACCAACATTTTCATCAGTGCACTCCCAGCCACATCCTGTATATAAGTATCTAATGTTGTAATAATATCTTTCCCATTTTCAGGCTCAACTTCTGCACCTTCTACCGGCATGTATGCGCCTGCGATATAACGCATTAAACGCTGACCGGTGGTACCCCTCAACATGCTGTCATAGCTTTGCTCCAACCCTACATTTAGCTTTGCATTATCTCTCGATAAACCAATCGTTCTGTTAGCGAGCAGCACATAAGGGTTAATGCGTTTATCACGTGGGTCAATAATAAACCCACTCTTATTTCTGCCCTGCCTTACCAGGGGAAAATCACGAAGCTGTGCATATTCTACAAATGAAATTTTCTTTTTTAAAGGATAGTAACGATCCTTGTTTTTATAAGCCAGTTGCAGTTGTTTTTTGTATTCATACTTTTTTTTGTCGCCAAAAAGATTAGCGAGGCATAAACTCAATGAATCAATATTATCTTTAAAACGCCTGCCATTTTTTTCACGTAAACCCTCTGCACCAAAATCTACATACACATCAAATATGGGGATAGAAGTACTGAGCATATTTCCATCTTCGCTAAAAATAGAACCCCTTTCGGCACTAAGCGGCACATATTTTAAGTGCAGGCTGTCACCCATGCTTTGCCAAAATTTTCCTTCTACCTGCTGAATGTAAAATGCCCTGCCTATTACTACTGCACCCA
>JANMVB010000174.1:0-18240 GCA_031392305.1 Ferruginibacter sp. | reverse complement strand
ATTGTTTTCCATCAATGATCAAAGGTGAGTTGCCCTTCCCCATCACAATCACTTTCGCATTCGGGCTTACTGCAATTTCTTTCATGGCCTTTATTTGCTCGTATTGCAATTGCTGGTCGGTAAGGCCGGTGTTAATGATTTTTTGATAATCGGCAATGCCCTGTGCTTCCACTCTTTTTCTTTCGGCTTCCTGCTTTTCTTTCAACAATACAAATTCCATTTTTTTTGCGTCCTGCTCTGCATTTATTTTTGATTCGATAGAAGCTTTTACTGAGTTGGGCAGGGTTATATTTCTTACCAACAACTGCTCCAGCATCAGCCCTCTTTTTTTAAAATCATCTTCAATGGTTTTATAAATCCGTTGCTGAAATTCATCTCTCTTGGCGCCAAATAAATCTACTGCCTGGTAATACACTGCATTGTCACGGATTTTTGTACGGGTAATTGGCCGTACAATTTTATCCCTGAAATCATCGCCGGTTTCTCTAAGCAGGCGGGGTGCATCTGCAGCTACCACCCGGTACAACACAGTAAGGTCAATGGTTACTTCCAGCCCATCACTGGTTAATACCCTGATGGCATCATCCCCGGATTTGTTCCCTTCATCATGTATTCCGCTCATCGTGTAGTTTTGTGTTTTTACATCCAGCGTTTTAATATCCAATAATGGATTTACAAAATGAAGCCCACTCGCAAGCACATCATTTTGGATGCTGCCAAATAATACTTTCACCCCTATTTCACCGGCATCAACCTGCTTTACACAAGAAGTGATAATACCCAAAATAATAAATAAAAGTGCAACGATCCTGCCGGCACCGGCAAACTTTGATGCGGCTGTAATATTTTTTGCTATAACTGATACAGCAATGAAAATAATAATACCAAGTATGATTAAGAACATGATTAAATTTTTAGAAGTGCAAGTTCAATAAAAGAGTTAGCAATATGGGAATTGAGTTGAACAATTTAACAAAGCAGTTCAAAAAAAGTTGATCTGAATTTTAATCATTGATCCTTGATATATGCATGATTGCTTCGATTAGAACAAAAATGCTGGTGACTGAAAATGAAAGTATCGACAGTTATGCCAGGAACATATAACGTAGGTAAAGCTCCACATAGATATGACGTACAAGTGAGTGACACAACAATGTTGAACATTGCTTCAATGCCGGAGTAACAAAATCTAAAACGAAATACGTAGAACTGATTTAAACTTCGCTCTATAATTTTAAAGCCTCATTTATCTTCCCCGTATCTTTGCGCCCGATGAACCTGGAAGTGCTGTTGAAAGAATATGCAAATGATACCCGCTGTTTTCAAATTGCGGACAGGATCACTTTGTCTAAACCGCAGCAGGTGCACCTTTCGGGCCTTCATGGCAGTGCCATCAGCTTTGTGCTGGCGGCTGTTTTTAACCATCGTGCTACCAGTCAGCTCAACCACCTGGTAATTTTAAGAGATGCCGAAGAGGCGGCCTACTTTCACAATACTTTCGAAAATATTACCAGCGCTTTAGATATTTTTTATTTCCCCTCATCTTTCAAAAACAAAAAAAATTACCGCCTGCTCAACAGCAGCCATGTAATGTTGCGGACGGAGGCACTCACCAAAATTGCAGCAGGTGCCAATAAAAAAGTACTCATCTCTTACCCCGAAGCTTTATTTGAAAAAGTAGTGTTACCAAAAACACTTGCTGCCAATATTATTTCCATTAAACAAAGCGAAACGCTGGATGTAAATGCGGTGCTGGCAAAGTTTGTGGATTATGGTTTTGAACGCACCGATTTTGTGTACGGGCCGGGGCAGTTTGCGGTGAGGGGTGGTATTCTTGATATATATTCTTTTGGAAATGAAAAGCCCTACCGCATAGAATTATTTGGCAACGAGGTAGATAGTATCCGCATTTTTGATCCTGAGTCGCAGTTGAGTGAAAGAAAATTATTGCAGGTAAATATCATACCCAATGTAGAGACACAATTTGAAACCGGCGATAAGGTTTCGTTGTTGGAATTTTTGCCGGAGAATACCGTAGTATGGTGTGAAGACTGGCAATTTATAAAAGAAAAAATTGTACAGCAACAGGAAGACCTGGAGCTTTTTCTTGAAGTGGCAAAAACTTTTGCCGGCAACAGCAAACCCACGGTGGATGATGACAATGACATAAATGAAAAGAAAGAAGTTACCGCAGAGGACTTTGTACATGCAGGAACCATTGAGGAGCAGGTTAAGTTGCGCCATATTATTGAATTCGGCTCAAAAAGTTATTTCGCTGTTACTCAAAAAAACAATGAGGCAGTCATTTTAAAATTTGCCGTTAAATCACAACCTGCCTTTAACCGGAATTTTGATCTGCTTATAAAAAACCTGAAAGAATACGAAGCAAAAAAATACAATATCTACATCTTCGCCGACAATCCAAAACAGTTGGAAAGGCTGCATATTATTTTTACCGATCTTAAAGCGGAGATACAGGTTACCCCGGTACCTACCTCCATTCACGAAGGGTTTATTGATGATGATATGCGTTCGGTTTGCTACACCGATCACCAGATATTTCAACGTTACCATAAGTATAAAGTAAAGCAGGCCTTTAGCAAAAACAAAGCGCTCACTTTAAAAACTTTACGTGAGTTGCAACCGGGTGATTATGTAACACATATTGATCATGGTGTAGGTGTGTACAGTGGGTTACAAAAGATTGAGGCCAATGGAAAAATGCAGGAAGCGGTAAGGATCCAGTATAAGGATGGCGACCTGCTATATGTAAATATTTCGAGCCTGCACAAAATAGGAAAGTATAGTGGCAAGGAAGGCACGGTACCAAAAATGCACAAATTGGGCAGCGATGTATGGAACAAATTAAAAGATAAAACACGTAAACAGGTAAAGGATATTGCCACCGACCTGATAAAATTATACGCACAAAGAAAGAGCCAGGAAGGCTTTGCACATAGCCCGGATAACTACATGCAAACAGAGTTGGAAGCATCTTTTATTTATGAAGATACACCCGACCAGGGCAAGGCTACCGAAGATGTAAAAAGGGATATGGAAAAGCCGGCTCCCATGGACAGGCTGGTATGCGGCGATGTGGGATTTGGTAAAACAGAAGTGGCCATAAGGGCTGCTTTTAAAAGTTGCTGTGATGGCAAACAGGCTGCAGTACTGGTTCCTACCACCATACTTGCTTACCAGCATTACAAAACTTTTGGCGACCGGCTTAAAGACTTTCCGGTAACGGTTGATTATATCAACCGCTTTAAATCTGCCAAAGAGAAAAAGGAAACACTGCAAAAACTGGCAGAAGGAAAGATTGATATTATCATTGGTACACACTCCATCTTAAGCAAAGATGTAAAGTTTAAAGACCTCGGTATAATGATCATTGATGAGGAACAAAAATTTGGGGTGGCTGCAAAGGAAAAATTAAAACAGCTACGAACAACAGTTGACTCACTCACACTAACGGCAACGCCAATACCAAGAACATTGCAGTTTAGTTTAATGGGTGCAAGGGACCTGAGTATTATCAATACACCACCGCCCAACCGCCAGCCCATTCAAACAGAAGTGATGGTTTTTAACCAGGATGCCATCCGTGATATTATTTACTACGAAACGGAAAGGGGCGGCCAGGTTTTCTTTATACATAACCGTGTAAACGGCCTGGCAGAAATGAAAGGATTGATACAGGGCCTTTGCCCGGATGTAAGTATTGCTTACGCACATGGCCAAATGGATGGCGACCAGTTGGAAGATACGATCCTCGATTTTATGGACAAAAAGTATGACGTATTGGTATGCACCAACATTGTGGAAAGCGGCGTTGATATACCCAATGTGAATACCATCATTGTAAACAATGCTCACCAGTTTGGGCTCAGCGATCTGCACCAGTTGCGTGGCCGTGTTGGCCGCAGTAATAAAAAAGCATTTTGTTATTTGCTTGCTCCGCCCATGAGTACTTTGCCTGCGGATAGCCGTAAGCGGTTGGATACGTTAGAACAGTATAGCGATCTTGGCAGTGGTTTCCAGATTGCCATGAGAGATCTTGATATACGTGGCGCAGGAAATATGCTGGGCGGCGAGCAGAGCGGTTTTATTGCAGAAATTGGTTTTGAAATGTACCAGAAAATTCTGGACGAAGCCATCCGTGAATTAAAGCGCAGCGATTTTAAAGACCTCTTTAAAGAAGAGATACAGCAGCAGGATGATTTTGTAAAAGACTGCAGCATTGATACCGACCTGGAAATATTGATACCCGACAGCTACGTGGAAAGCATCACCGAAAGATTGAGTTTATACAGCCGCCTCGATAACTGCGAATCAGAAAAAGACCTGGAAGATTTTCATAAAGAAATGCTCGATCGTTTTGGCCCCATACCGGCGCAGGTAGAAGATTTATTTACAACCGTCCGCTGTCGTAAACTTGCCGTAGGACTGGGTTTTGAAAAAATGATGCTGAAGAATGAAACGCTCAAAGGCTTCTTTGTAAGCAACCCCGATTCGCCCTATTTTCAAAGCGAAACTTTTAATGGCATCCTCCAATTTTTACAAAAAGGCACCAACAAAGCGAAACTAAAACAGGTAGGCAAAAACGGCATCCTGATAGTAGAAGATGTAAAAGCAATGAGTGCGCTTTACAGTTTCTTAAAGCGAATGTCGGATTCGTTGCAGTAAATATTCGTTTCTTTATTTTGTTTACCAGCATTGGTTTTTTATGGGAACATCGTTGTGTCACTCACTTGTACCGCATACCAATTGGGATCTTTACTTGCGTTGTGTTAAAACTAATAAAAGTTAAGATCTTCATTTGCTTCTATTATAATCACTTATTACTAACAGATACTTTAGGTGATCATTCTTTTTCGAGGTACTGAGCAGTTTCAAAATGTTTTTAGTAAAGTTTTGCTTAATATTTATTTCGTACGCCATTGTTGGGTAGCCTTTTTAAAATCATCTATCCTGTGTGTATCTTTCGTTTCATCTTCATCGGACAAAGCTTTAAGTTCTTTCAATTGTTCATCGCTAAAGCCATCAGCAATATCAACGTCTTTCACTTTGCCATAAAAAACAAAATCTTCTTACATTAATGAAAGTAATTCTTCATCGTTTGTGCTTTCAATATAAGCTACCAGTTGTTTTTTTAAATTCTTAAAAGGCATAAAAATCTTTTAAACATTGCAAAACCCATAATTACATCTTCTCCACCAGCAACCTTTCACTCACAGTATGACTCAATGATTCGGCAGTTTTTTTATTGTAGGCAACCACCATGCTACCATCAAATTTTTCTACTGCTTTTATTTTTATTTTCAGGCCAAGGTGCAATTCACGGCTGTTGAGGAATTTTAAAAACTCATCCGTGGTATGGATGACGGCGGCCAGCTTTACTATTTCGCCGGGCTTACAGTCGCTGAGTTTTTCGTAGTGTGTCCAGTCTATTTTTCCTGTTTTGTCGGGTATAGGTGAGCCATGCGGATCTATTGTTGGGTAGCCAAGCATTTCATCCATTTTTTCAAAAAAATACGGGGAGTGCAGGTGTTCTATCTGCTCTGCAATTTCATGTACCTGCTCCCAGCCAAAGCCCATTTTTTGCACCAGGAACATTTCTGTAAGCCGATGCTTCCGGATAACTAACCCCGCCTCTTTTTTACCCTTTTCTGTTAACCGCAGCGGCTTGTAACTCTCATAGTTTACCAGCTTTTTTTCTGCCAGCTTTTTCATCATACTGTTCACCGTGGGCATTTTAATTTCAAGCCGTTTGCTGAGTTCATTGGCACTCACTTCGCCTTTATCATTGGCAAGGTTAAAAAGCGCTTTTAAATAATTTTCTTCTGTGTAAGAATGCATGCAACAAATGTAATGATTAAAGTTAGTGCAGTAAAACCCGGGTGGAGGAATAAATAAAATATTTGTTAGATTCGTCTAAGTTATTACTTTTGTACGAATAATTTTAAAATTAGGCGTATGAAAAGATATAGTGTGGTCATTGCATGTTTCCTACTCATCATAGCCATTGCCCAGGCCTGTTCTAAATTAGAGCCCGCCGCAAGGGCCGATGATGAATTGCTGGATGGCCCGGTAGCCGGGCTGGGTTTTGAACAGAACAGGCAGTTTCTGGCGGGTGATGTGGCTTTTAACGATGAGATATTTACTACAGCAAATGGATTGGGCTCTATATTCGTTGCAACCAGTTGTGGTAGTTGCCACGCAGGCGATGGCAAGGGCCACCCGTTTACAACGCTTACAAGGTTTGGACAAAGGGATAGTACCGGCAATCAATTTATGCATTTGGGTGGGCCCCAATTACAAAACAGGGCCTTGCCTGGTTTTAAGCCGGAGCAAATTCCGGCTGGTGCTACTTTCTCAAAATTTACCCCACCTGCCAATACGGGCCTCGGCTTTTTAGAGCTGGTTTCTGATGCAGATATCCTTGCAATGGCGGACCCCAACGATACAAATGGAGATGGTATTTCAGGCGTACCCAACTGGATTGCACTGCCGTCATTTATTTCACCGGCTACAAATGCCATTGCACAAAATGGAAAATACATTCACCGGTTTGGGAAAAAGGCAGCCGCATATAATCTATTACATCAAACCGTAAATGCCTACAACCAGGATATTGGTATTACGTCTTCCTTTGTTTCGATGGATGTTTATTCAGGGCAGTACATTGATCCTGAAGTAACGGATCAAACAGTGCACAACGTGGTGTTTTACCTGCAAACATTAAAGGCACCCATTCAGCGTAAGCAACAGGAGGCAGTGGTAATAAGCGGTAAGAATTTATTTATACAGGCAGGCTGCGAAAGCTGCCATAAACAAAATCTAAAAACCGGCAGTTCGCCTGTTCAACAATTGGCTTACCAAACCTTTCATCCTTATACTGATTTGCTGTTGCATGATATGGGTCCAGCGTTGGATGATGGATATACTGAAGGAAATGCAATAAGTGCTGAATGGAGAACGCCTCCGCTGTGGGGCCTGGGGCTATCACCCAAATCTCAGGGCGGGCAGTATTTTTTAATGCACGATGGCCGGGCTAAAAGTATTGAAGCCGCTATTCAATTACATGGAGGCGAAGCGGATAGAAGTAAAAATAATTTCAATAAAATGGATGCCGTGGAGAGAAGTGCAATTATTCAGTTTTTAGAATCTTTGTAGCAGTTGCTGATGTAAAAAAGTCAGCGATGAAATTATAAAAATTGTGAGAGAAAAGATCCCCAATAATATAATGTATAAGAGTGCGATCTCGTTATCACTAAAGAGTCAGCTTAATTAATAATCCAAAGCCGGTCCCAAAAAATTTATTATAAAAATGATGAAGCATAAAAATAATGGATAGAAAAAATTTTATAAGAAACTGCGGCTATGCATGTGTGGGAGGCGTTGCGCTAACTACCCTGCTGCAAAGCTGTGGCATCACCAAACAATTGAGCGGCAAAATAAGTGGCGATAATTTAATGGTACCCACCGCTGATTTTGAAACCAAGAATGGCAACAATACTTATTTCAAAAAATACATTGTTGTTGAAAACGAAATATTGCAATATCCCATTTGTATTTATCGCTTTAATGAAAACGAATACACCGCTTTATGGATGCGCTGCACACACCAGGGTACAGAGCTGCAGGTGTTTGGTGATAAGCTGCAATGCCCTGCGCATGGCAGTGAGTTTAATAATAATGGCGGCGTGCAAAATGGCCCGGCCGATGATAAGCTTCGCACCTTTCCTGTAACTATAGAAAATAATCAGTTAAAAATTTCATTGAAGGCAGTATGATTAAATTATTTACACCGGCGCTTGCCTTATTATTATTGTGTAATCAGCTTACTGCACAAATTGATCCTTTGCTGCTGAAACGTGTGCCCAACGACTCTGCAAAAAAACTGATGAATATGGATGCGGTGTACAACCGCCCGTTTACAGCCGTGGGTAAACTGCCCGTTTCGCTGGGTGGGTACATGGAGGCAAACTGGCAACACCTCGGCACAGATGGGGTTTCGGAGGGTCACCAGTTTGAGTTTAGGCGCCTTACATTATTTGTGTCTTCTACCATTGGCAAACGATTAAAGTTTTTGAGCGAAATAGAATTTGAAGAAGGCGGCAAAGAGATAGCGATAGAATTTGCAGCGCTGGATATTGAATTGCATCCGTTATTAAACCTTAGGGGCGGCATAATATTAAATCCCATTGGTGCCTTCAACCAAAACCACGACGGGCCAAAATGGGAATTTACTGACCGCCCAATTTCAGCCACGCAATTACTGCCTGCCACCTGGAGCAATGCTGGCTTTGGCATTTATGGCAAGCAATATAATAATGACTGGATGTTTGGGTATGAGGCTTACCTCTCCGGTAGCTTTGATAATTCCATCATCGACAATTCGGAAAACAAAACCTTTTTACCAGCCGCAAAAAACAACCGCAACCGGTTTGAAGAAATAAACAGCGGCCTGCCCCTAATTACCGGAAAGGTGGCAGTAAAAAATAACAAAGTGGGCGAACTGGGTGTATCATATATGGGCGGTGTCTTTAACAAATTTTTAAATGACGGTTTACAGGTAGATGATAAAAGAAGGGTGGATGTTTTTGCGATTGATTTCAACACTACTTTGCCAACATTAAAAACATTTATTACCGGCGAATGGGCCTGGATTAAAATAGATGTGCCCGCCACTTTTACACAACAGTTTGGTGATAAACAGCAGGGCGCCTTTATAGATTTTGTACAACCCCTCATTAAGAAAAAAATATTGGGTTGGCAAAAAGCAACCCTCAACCTTGCATTGCGCCTGGAGTATGTAGATTGGAACGTAGGGAAATTTACTTCAACCGGAGGTAATATTGCTGAAGATTTATGGAGCATAATGCCTGCCATTAGTTTTAGGCCAACGGCACAAACTGTATTGCGGTTAAACTATCGCCACCTGCAGCAGCAGGATTTATTGGGCAATCCCCCGGCCAAAACGGGAGGATTTAGTTTTGGGATTTCCACGTACTTTTAATACATGCATTTATACATTAAAAACATGGTGTGCAACCGCTGCATACTGGTGGTAAAGCAACTGTTGGCAGCGCTGAATTTACCTATAGAAAGTGTTGAGTTAGGCGAAGTAAAACTAATAAAGCCAGCCACGGAAAAACAACTCCGGCAACTCAATAAACAATTAAAATCAGTGGGGTTTGAGTTGCTGGATAACCAAAAACAACAACAAATTGAAAAAATAAAAAGCCTGCTGATTGAAAAAGTACAGGAGGGAGAAATAGAGGAGCATTTTGGGTTGAGCGATTTTTTACATACTGCCTTGCGAAAGGATTATAATGCTGCCAGCCGCCTTTTTTCTGAGGTGGAGGGCATTACGATTGAGCAGTTTTTCATCATGCAAAAAATTGAGAAAGTGAAAGAATGGCTGGTGTATGGAGAACTGAACCTGAGTGAAATTTCGTATAAATTAGGTTATAGCAGCGTGGCACATTTATCCGCCCAGTTTAAGAAAGTAACCGGGCTTACACCAAGTTATTTTAAACAATTAGGTGAAAAGAAAAGAAAGCCATTAGATCAAATTTTATAAAAACAATATTGTTTAATGAAATATCTTTGCAGTGCCGCAGGCAAATAAAATGAAAAAAATTTCGCTCATATTATTGATCAGTGTGTATGCCCTTTCAACGTTGGGTATTGGTATCAATCAGTTTTATTGCTGCGGAAAATTAAAGTCTGTCAATATAAGTTTTGTACAACCTGCCAAAGAAAAATGTAGTGGTGAAAATGCAATGAGCGGCTGCTGCAAAACTGAGTTTAAAGCTTTTAAAATAAAAGATAGTCACGTTTCTGCAGATGCAATTATAGCCCCTGTTAAACATTTTACTGACCTACATAATTTTACACCTTCTTTCAATTTATTGTCAATAGCCAATAGGCCAATTACTAATACCAATGCAAGCCATGCCCCGCCATTGGGCCATGGTGTTGCGGTTTACATTCTCCATTGCGCTTACCTCATTTGATTTTCCTTCTACAACATTTTGCAAGCATCTCCATCCGGTTTTATATAATTACCATTTTATTTTTTATTAACCGGACAGATGTATTTCAATTAAACATCCTTGCGTCGCACACTTGTACGTTATACCAATGTGGATCTTTAATTACGTTATGTGTAAAAAATAAACAATGCCCCATAACTTTATTATTTTATCCACGTGTTTAAAATGAATGCTTGCTTTTTTCGCCATTGATGATTAATTGTACACCAACATATCCGGCAGGAAAAGCTTAATTGAAATACAAATATTGAAGGGATGCCGGATAGAAGTGGAAAGCCCGGTGAAGGTTTTTGTGCGTGGGCCCGTGCCGGACTTGCAACGAATAGCCGGATCAATGCTGAGCGTAAATTTGTTGTTGACAGCCACCAATAATATTGCGGCCTTCAAAGAAATTACCAGGATGATGTTAATAATTTAAAGAAAAAAAATGAACACACTACAATATATTCCGCTACTGATACTGTTTTTTTTAACCGGTGTTGCAGCGAATGCGCAAGCCAATAAAAATACAACTGCAGACACTGCTGTAACCTTTAAAGTATTTGGCGCCTGCGTGCAATGTGAAGATAGGATTGAAGCTGCCGTGAAAATGAAAGGTGTAAAATCTGCCAGTTGGGATGTGGATACAAAACAACTTTCGCTGGTGTATAACCCCATGCAGGTTTCGCTGGATAAAATACAAAACCGCATAGTAGCAACAGGCCACGATTTGGAAAATAAAAAAGCAAAAGACAATGTGTACGCAGCATTGCCAGCCTGTTGCCACTACCGTGAAATGGAAACAATGATGACTGAAGTAACAGCCGATGCTATGAAGCATGCACAACCCGAAACACCCGTTAACGCTAAGGATACAGGGATTGTGGTAACAGGAATTGAAGCGAAAACGACTACCCATTTTGTAAAAGGGTTGGTAATGCAAAGTGATAAAAAAGGCATGTTTACTCCATTGGCCGGCGCAAGTATTGTATGGCTGGGTTCCGGAAAAGGTGTAGCTACTGATAGCACGGGTGTTTTTAATATTGAACTAAATAGAACGGATAGCCGCCTGGTAATTAGTTACTCAGGTTATGATGCAGATACCATTACTGTGGTGGATAAAAACGAACTGAAAGTTATCCTGGCATCTGATAAAAAGTTGAGCGAAGTAACGGTTACATCCAAACAACGCTCTACTTATTTATCAGCGCTAAATCCGATACGCACGCAGGTGATGACGGATAAGGAATTGTTTAAAGCAGCCTGCTGCAACCTCAGTGAAAGTTTTGAAACAAACCCGTCTGTAGATGTTTCTTACAACGATGCGGTTACAGGATCAAAGCAAATTCAATTGCTGGGCCTCAGTGGAAATTATACACAGCTTACGGTAGAAAATTTACCCGGCCCCAGGGGTATTGCCACACCACTGGGGTTAAATTCTATTGCAGGGCCATGGGTAGAATCGATACAACTTACCAAGGGCATTGGCTCCGTAGCAAATGGATATGAAAGTATTGCCGGCCAAATAAATGTAGAATTAAAAAAGCCCGAGAACAGTGAACAATTATTTGCCAATGTTTATATAAATGATTTTGGTAAAACTGATTTGAATTTGAACCTGGCAAAAAAGATTGGAAAAAAATGGTCAACGGGTTTGTTGCTGCATGATGATTTTTTAAACAACAGGCAGATTGATTTTAATAAAGATGGTTTTAGGGACCTGCCCACCGGCAACCAGTTTTCATTGATAAACCGATGGAAATATGATGATGAGAATGGCTTTATTACACAGTTTGGCATAAAGGTATTGACAGATAAAAAAACGGGTGGCGAAGTAAGTTATAATCCTACAACAGATAAAAGCACTACCAACAATTATGGGCTGGGTATTAATACAAACCGGTACGAGGCATTTGCAAAAATTGGCTATGTTTTTCCGGAGAAAAAATATAAAAGTATCGGGCTTCAATTATCAGCCATTGATCATGAGCAAAATTCATATTTTGGTTTAACGGGTTACAATGCCACGCAGCAAAACTTTTATGCCAACCTGATATACCAGTCAATCATAAATAATACCACCCATAAGTTTAGGACCGGTATAAGTTTTTTGTATGATAAATACAATGAAGATTTTAAAGGAATCAATTACAAAAGGAATGAATCGGTACCGGGATCATTTTTTGAGTACACCTACACGCCTTCAGAAAAAGTGACTGTGGTTGCAGGTGTTCGTGCCGATTATAATAACCTGTTTGGATTTTTTGCAACTCCCCGCCTGCATGTACGGTACGAGCCCATTACCGGAACTACCATAAGGTTGAGTGCAGGCCGTGGCCAACGCACCGCCAATATTTTTGCAGAAAATACGAGTGTGTTTGTAAGCTCGAGACAGGTAAATATCATCACCAACCAAACAGGTAAAGCTTATGGTTTAGGTGCAGAAGTAGCCTGGAACAAAGGCGTAAGCATCGATCAAAAATTTAAAGCGTTTACACGGGATGGTTTACTAAGCATTGATTTTTTTAGAAATGATTTTAACAACCAGGTAGTGGTTGATTTGGAAAACCCACGTGAAGTGAGATTTTATAATTTGCAGGGCAAATCTTATTCAAACAGTTTTCAGGCGGAGTTAAATGTTGAACCTGTAAAAAGTTTGGATGTAAGGCTGGCCTATCGCTATTTTGATGTAAAGAATACCTACAGCGGAAAATTGCTGCAACGCCCATTAACAGCAAGCCACCGTGCATTTGCAAACCTTGCCTATACACTCTATGACTGGAAGTTTGACTATACATTTAACTACAACGGCAAAAAAAGAATACCCGGTACACAAACAAACCCTATGCAATATCAGCGGAATGATTACTCACCCCAATTTGTTTTATTGAATGCACAAATCAGCAAAACAGTTGGCAAAAAACATCCGATGGATTTTTATATTGGCGGCGAAAATTTGGGGGGCTATTTTCAGAAAGATGTGATCGTGGCTGCTGATCAGCCTTTCAGCCCTTACTTTGATGCATCACTCGTGTGGGGGCCGGTAACCGGCAGGATGTTTTATGTAGGATGGAGGTATAAAATAAAATAGCATTAGCTTGGAAAATCAGTGTGTTGATATGAGGGGGTACAATTTCCCCACTATATAATATCCTGTTGATTTTAGTTTATAATAATTGCGGCATGATATTATGTGATAAGTAAATACTACTGTTAAGAACATTACACTTTTTAATTACTACAAAATTAAGTTTACAAGATAAGTTTGGGATGTTTAATGCAAATAGAAATCATAGCCCCGGCTGATTTTTATCATTAATTGCATTGTGTTTAATTTCTTCCTTTGAGTGAAAAGGAATTCGTACAATAAAAATGTCAGCACTTTAAATGAAAAAGTTTTTCGTAGCCATATTAGCTCTTTTGTACATCAGCACTTCTACAGGTGCTTTTGTTCACGTGCATTATTGCATGGGCGAAATGGCAGATTGGGGATTTGGCTATAATAAATCATCAACATGCGGCAAGTGTGGCATGGAGGAAGTACAGGGGAGCGATAATGGTTGCTGCAAGGATGAGCAAAAATTCATAAAAAACGACACCGATCAAAAGACTTCCAAAACTATTATTCAAATAACTCCGGTAATGGCTGCTGCGTTACCAGTTTCTTTTATTGAAATACCCTCCAATAATTTTTCTTCAGTAATTGGTGAAACACCTCACAGTCGTACGCCTCTTCGAATAAATGGCGTGGCAGTTTATATCCGTAACTGCGTTTTCCTTATATAGACTTCACGTTCCTATTTAGCCAGGCAAATTATTTGCCCGGTATTGGCATTTAGATATGCCTGTAATTTATTAATTCTATTCACACAAAAAATTAAAAAAATGAAATCTTTAAAAATGCTGATGATGGCAGCTTTAACCATCTTTTCAATTTCTGTTTTTGCCCAGAATGAACCCCCTAAAAAATCAAAAGCTAATAAACAGCAATCAGAAAAAATGAAATATTGTTGTCCAATGCATACGGATATAACCAGTGGCAAACCGGGTAAATGTTCTAAGTGCGGAATGGATTTGACCAAAACAAAAAAAGAGCAAATGAAAATGGATGCAGTGAAAATGTACGTGTGCCCGATGCATCCTGATGAAGTTATGAGCAAAGCAGGTAAATGTTCTAAATGTAATATGGATATGAAAGCAACGGATATGACTTACAGTTGCCCCATGCACCCGGAGGTAACAAGTAATAAACCAGGTAAGTGTCCAAAATGCGGTACTGCATTAAACCTTACGCCAAAAGAAAAAATGAAAATGAGTGCAATGAAAATGTACGCATGTCCCATGCACCCGGATGTAACCAGCGATAAGCCCGGCAAATGCTCTAAATGCAGTATGGATATGAAAGAAATGGATATAGCTTACAGTTGCCCCATGCACCCTGATGTAGTGATGGACAAAGCGGGTAAGTGCCCTAAGTGTGGAACTACCTTAAACCTTACCCCAAAGGAAAAAATGAAAATGGAAGCAATGAAAATATACACTTGCCCGATGCATTCAGATGTAAGTAGCGACAAACCTGGCAAATGTTCAAAGTGTGGAATGGATTTATCTGTAGCAAATAATAAATAAAAAATCAGTTAAGGGTATAATTAAAAATGACATTAGATAATGTGGAATATTTAATAACTATCCGCTATCTCCAAATAGCGGATAGTTATAGAATATTTATTAAAAAACTGCACAAAAAGTTTTCATACTTGTAGAAACATATTCTTCAAAATATTTTGAAAGGTAAAAGCATATTTCTTACTGAACCCGGAAAGAATTGTCTGTAATAATGCCCCAAAAAACTTTCCTTGAATTTCCAAGGCTAATTATAGTAGTGAGTTACCGGCGTAGGAAGTATTCAAAACCAGGTTTGTTTGTTAATCAAAATATCTAGTATGAAATCAATTAAAGATATTGACCTGTCTTCAAAGCCTGGAAAGAGATACTCCAAAAACTGCAAAGGGAATGTAGAGAGGGATTTTATTTATTTTTTACTAGTTGGCCGGTTTCATGATTATTAACATGATATTATTGATTTTATTTCAGGTCACCATAGATTATAGGATCATCATTCTTTCTACGGCTTTTTCTTCCGTTATAATTATGCAGGTAGCAAAATCTTTGCAATATTTTAAGCATAATGCGAAATCAGCATCAAAATAAAGTATGATCAGCAATTTTATTAAATGGGCATTAAAAAATCGTGTTATCGTACTGCTGATAGCAGCGGCAGTAACGGCGTATGGTTTTTATTCAATTAATAATACCAAAGTAGATGCTATACCTGACTTGTCTGAAAACCAGGTGATCATCTTTACCGAATGGATGGGCAGGAGCCCCCAGATTATGGAAGACCAGATAACCTATCCGTTAGTAAGTAACCTGCAGGGAATTCCAAAAATAAAAAACATCCGGGCCAATTCAATGTTCGGGATGAGTTTTGTGTTTGTAATTTTTGAGGATGATGTAGATATTTACTGGGCCCGAACAAGAGTGCTGGAACGGCTTAATTATGCCCAGCGTTTACTGCCGCAAAATGTGGTACCCACATTAGGCCCCGATGGCACCGGGTTGGGACATATTTTCTGGTACACGCTGGATGCACCCTCACATGATTTGGGAGAATTAAGGGCCTTGCAGGACTGGTACATAAAATTTGCTTTGCAAACAGTACCTGGTGTAAGTGAAGTGGCATCTTATGGTGGTTTTCAAAAACAATATCAAATAGTAATTGATCCGCATAAGCTGAGCTATTACAACATTCCATTAATGGATGTAATTGCAAAAGTAAGGGCGAACAATAACGATGTTGGAGGAAGAAAAATTGAGATGGCCGATATGGGATATATCATCAGGGGTGTAGGCTATATTACCCAAATAAAAGACATTGAAGAAATAGCATTACTAACACAAGGCTCTATTCCCATACGCATAAAAGATATTGCTACTGTGCAAATGGGTGGTGAATTACGCCTGGGGATTATAGAAGAAAATGGTGAAGGAGAAAAAGTAGGTGGCATAGTTATTATGCGCTATGGAGAAAATGCAAAAGAAGTTATTGATAAAGTAAAAGAAAAATTAAAAGATGTTGAAAAGGGTTTGCCTACTGGCGTTAAGTTTCATACTGCCTACGACCGGTCTGATTTAATTGAAGCTACCATTGCAACTTTAAAAGAAGCGGTGATAGAAGAAATTATTGTTGTTGCCATTGTGCTGCTCATCTTCCTGTTACATGTACGAAGCGCTTTAATAGTTGTGATAACAATTATAATGAGTGTGTTGATTTCCTTTATTATGATGGATTGGTTTAATGTAAGCTCCAACATCATGTCGCTTGCCGGTGTGGCACTTGCAGTAGGCGACCTGGTGGATGCCGGAATTGTGATGGTGGAAAATGCTTTAAAATCTATTACGGAAGAAACGGAATAAAAAATTATTATGATATCAAATGACGAAAGATTAAAAAGAATTGAAAGCTCCTCCGTATTGGTGGGAAGGGCAGTTTTCAGTTCTATATTAATTACGCTGGTGTCGTTTGCTCCCATACTTTTTTTGGAAGGTCAGGAAAAGAAATTATTTACTCCCCTGGTACTTACTAAAACGTTCGCCATGATTGGCTCTGCCCTGGTAGCTGTTTTTCTGGTGCCAGTATTAATGGCGTTAATGCTAAAAGGTAAAATGCGACCAGAAAAAAAGCACCCGGTATCCAGGTTTTTTCTTTGGTTGTATAATCCGATAATCCGCTGGTGCCTTCGCTGGAAGAAAACTACCATTGCTATTGCTTTTGTTTTGGTTGCTGCAAGCATTCCATTGGTAATGCGGTTGGGTTCAGAGTTTATGCCACCGTTGGATGAAGGTTCACTTTTATTTATGCCGGTAACACTTCCCGATGTTTCCAATACCGAAATAAAACGCATACTGCAGGTACAGGATAAAATAATTAAAACGGTGCCGGAAGTGCAAAATGTATTAGGCAAAGCAGGAAGGGCAAATACGGCTACAGACAATTCTCCCATCAGCATGATAGAAACCATTGTGTTGTTAAAACCTCAATCCGAATGGCGGGATGGGATGACGAAAAATAAGATCATTGAAGAATTAAATAATAAGCTTCAAATTCCCGGGGTAATTAATGGATGGACACAGCCCATTATAAACCGCATCAACATGCTCTCTACAGGTATCCGTACCGATGTTGGCGTAAAGGTTTACGGACAAAGCCTCGATTCAATCAACATCCTGGCGCAACAATTTAAAGTGGCATTGGCAGGTGTAGAAGGCATCAAAGATTTATATGTAGAACCTATTATTGGCGGCAAGTATGTTGAGATAAAAATTAAAAGGGAAGAAATAGGCCGTTATGGTTTAAGTGTGGATGATATTAATATGGTGGTTGAATCATCCATTGGTGGAATGAATATTACCACCACCATCGAAGGTCGGCAACGCTTTTCGGTGAATGCCCGTTTTGCCCAGGATTTTAGAAATAACATAACGCAATTAAAAAATCTGCTCGTAACCAGCCCCAGCGGTCCCATTCCGCTTTCAGCAGTTGCAGATGTTTTTATAGCCGAAGGCCCACCGATGATTACTTCAGAAAATGCTATGCTTCGTGGCACATTATTGTTTAATGTAAGGGAAAGAGATTTGGGCAGTACAGTTGCTGATGCCAAAAAGAAACTGGAAAGCCTGGTAATAAAATTACCTAAAGGTTATTTTATTGAGTGGAGCGGACAATATGAAAACCAGGTAAGGGCAGAAAAAAGATTAAAAATTTTGATTCCTATTGTACTGCTCATTATTACGGTCATTCTTTATTTCACCTTCCATACTTTCCGGGAGGTATTGATTGTATTGTCCAGCATTCCGGTAGCATTGGTTGGTGGCGCTTATTCTCTTTTCTTTTTTGATGTAAACTTTTCAGTAGCGGTAGCGGTTGGCTTTATTGCTTTGTTCGGCATAGCGGTAGAAACGGGTGTACTAATGTTGGTGTATTTAAATAATTCTTTGTTCAACAAAGTGCGTAAAAAAAAGGAAGCAGGCGAACCTTTAAAGAACAGTGATATTGAAGAAGCGGTTTATGAAGGTGCAGCGCTCAGGCTGCGGCCAAAATTAATGACGGTATTGGTGGATATATTTGGGCTGTTAC
>JANMVB010000160.1:0-9633 GCA_031392305.1 Ferruginibacter sp. | reverse complement strand
TCCTTTTTCTTGCGCCGGCTTTTTTTTATTTTCGGGTAAATTTTGATTTTCACCACCACAGGGTTATTAAAAAATTTGCAGGTGCTGATAAGGCCTTCTACTTATACAGTATTAACTGGATTGTAAGGGTATTCGTTTTGCTGGTACCGGTATTTATTATTTGGTTTATAAAAGACCGACAAAATCAGCCACTGTACGGCATCAGGGCATTATATAACCTGCGCCCTTACCTCATCATGATATTGGTAATGGTGCCGCTGATTGCAATTGCCAGTACCCAACATGATTTTTTAAAAGTATACCCAAAAGCAAAATTGCTTTATAATGTGCCCATGCACTCTTTTGCTGATAAGTGGCGTTACCTGGTTTTTGAACTAAGCTATGGGTTCGATTTTGTAAGTATCGAAATGTTCTTTCGGGGCTTTCTTATATTGGCGTTGGTAAAAATCTGTGGCCCTCATTGTATTATTCCAGTCGCCTGTTTTTATTGCACCATTCACTTTGGCAAACCAATGGCAGAAGCCATCAGCAGTTTTTTTGGCGGCTTGCTCCTTGGTATCATTTCATTCAATACGGGTAGTATCTGGGGTAGCTTGTTTGTTCATCTCGGTATTGCCTGGCTAATGGAAGCCGGTGGATTAGCGGGCCATTTTTTCAATAAATCCAAATAACTTGTTATGGCTTTTTAAAAGAATGCATACTTCCATTTTTTTTATTTACGTTTTTGTATATTTTTTGTCCGGGCTTTTACACTTTGAATCAACATCCTTGCATAGCCCTCTTGTACTATATACCTATGGTCATCTTTCCCACATTATAATTAGTACAAATAGTTAAGGATAATTTCAAATCGAATTTTTGATCAAATTCCAACAGGCTCATTAATCCTAATTTGCATTTTTAGTTGCAAACTGAAACAGTTGCAAATCCTTTACAATTTTGTAATTTGCCCCTTCATAAAAAATACGAATGCATGCTCAAAAGTAAAATTGCCGGTATTGGAATGTATGTACCCGAAACTGTATTTACCAATGATGATTTGAAACAATACATGGATACCAATGATGAATGGATACAGGAACGAACCGGCATAAAGGAAAGAAGGTATGCCCACCGTACCGAAGAAACCACCACCACTATGGGTGTGGAAGCTGCAAAAATTGCTATTGAACGTGCCGGTACTACAGCACAGGATATTGACTTTATTATATTTGCCACCCTCAGCCCCGATTATTATTTTCCGGGCTGTGGCGTATTGGTACAAAGGGCCATGAAGATGAAAGAGATCGGCGCTTTAGATATTCGTAACCAATGCAGTGGTTTCGTGTATGCCATATCGGTAGCCGACCAGTTTATTAAAACCGGCATGTATAAAAACATCCTCGTTATAGGTAGCGAAAAACATTCCTTCGGTTTGGATTTTACAACAAGGGGCAGAAATATTTCTGTGATTTTTGGTGATGGTGCTGGTGCCGTGGTATTGCAGCCCGCCACAAATGAAGGGCAGGGGATTTTAAGTACGCATTTACACAGTGATGGAGAGAGTGCAGAATTACTGGCTATGTATAACCCCGGTACGCATGCTAACCATTGGGTAAAAGATAAAGTGGCAGACTTTGATGATGCCCCTATTGCGGAAATGTTTATGAGCAAAGACATGATCGATCATGCACAAAATTTTCCCTTTATGGATGGGCCGGCTGTTTTTAAAAAGGCCATCGTTAAATTTCCGGAAGTGATAATGGAAGCATTGGCCGTAAATGGGCTTACCTCCAAAGACCTTAATATGCTGATACCTCACCAGGCCAACTTACGCATCAGCCAGTTTGTACAGCAGAAAATGGGATTGAAAGTTGAGCAGGTACATAATAATATTCAAAAATTTGGGAACACTACTGCCGCTTCTGTACCCATTGCGCTTTGTGAAGCCTGGGAACTGGGTAAAATTAAAACCGGTGACCTGGTTTGCCTTGCTGCATTTGGAAGCGGTTATACCTGGGCCAGTGCTTTAATCAGGTGGTAGTATAATTTAAAATTATTTTCTGCTACAAGGAAATAAAAATGTTGGTTAGCAAACAATTTGAGAAGGTTATATTGTGGGTAAAGTTCCACATAGGTATTCAGTACAAGTGAGTGACACAACGATGTTGACCTTAGATACAATGCTGGTGAAAAAATTAATTGGCAATGGATAGTTAAACAGCAAAAAATTAATGAGCCGCAAAATAATTTATTTAGTAAACCCAATTTCCGGTACCAAAGGAAAGGAAGCACTGATAAAAAAGATAGAAAAACAAACATCCCTTCAAAATATACCCTACGAGATTTTGAGTACCAATGCCGGAGGTAATTACTATTTTTTAAAGGATAAAATTAATAGGGAAAACATCACCGACATTGTTATTTGCGGCGGTGATGGCACCATTAGCCAGGTGGCCGGCACGCTGATTGACGAAGATGTCAGCATCGGCATCATCCCAATGGGCTCGGGCAACGGGCTGGCACTTGCTGCAAAAATTCCGAAAGATATTGACAAGGCGATGCAGGTTATTTTTACCGGAAAGGCGTCGTATGTTGATTCATTTTTTATCAACGCTACTTTTAGTTGTATGCTTTGTGGGCTTGGCTTTGATGCGCAGGTGGCCCATGATTTTGCCAAACAGGAAAAAAGGGGCCTGTACACTTATATTAAACAAACCCTTACCAATTTTATCAATGCAACGCCCTGGTCGTTTGAGCTGGTAAATAAGGGGCAGTCATTTGCGGCAGAGGCATATTTTATAAGTATAGCAAACAGTAACCAGTTTGGAAACCAGTTTACCATTGCGCCACAGGCATGTTTAAATGATGGCTTACTCGATATTATTATTGTAAAAAAAATGAGTAAGCTACGGATGATATGGGCAGTAATTAAGCAGGTGCGTAACGGAAAAATAAAAGAGTATGATGAAAAAACTTTTCATAAAAAAGATGTGCTTTATTTTCAAACTGAAAAGCTCATCATTCACAACCTTGATAATGCCCCTCTGCACATTGATGGCGACCCCTCACATACCGCAAAAAAATTTATGATTGAAATTATTCCCAATGCTTTTAAATTGATACAGCCTAAATAAAATTTTAATTTCAAAATTTGGTAACTTACAGTACAAACCTGTATTCATAATAAAACTTAACGTACATGCGAAGTGTTGCCAACATCTTACACAACAAACAACAGATTTTTAATTTTATTGATCCGGATGCAAAAGTGATTGAAGGGTTGCAGTTGATGAATTCTGTAAACCTTAGTTACCTGATTGTAAAGCACCAGGATACCTTTCATGGCATATTCTCTGAGAGGGATTATAGCAGGAATGTAATTTTGAAGGGATTGCATAGTGACACCTGCACTATCAAAGAAGTAATGAGTACCAATTTACCCATGGTTGGCATGCAGGACACAGCAGAAAAATGTATGCAATTGTTTAATTCTCACAAAACGCGTTACCTGCTTGTATTTGACGATACTGAATTTAAAGGTGTAATTACAATTAATGATATTTTAAGGGAAGCCATAGAAAATAAAGAACTGGTATTTGATGAATTGGCACTGAGGGATATGGCCGAAATGCAGGATAAAATTTATTAAACTTTTTTAGTGTAAAAGTGCCAGCAGCTCCTGCAGCACTTTTTGATTATTATTTGTATTAAATGAGGCAATTACATCTTTTTTCTCTGATGCTGTCAGGTGAAAATTAAGAGCAGCCCCCTTCTCCTCTTTTTTAGGAACATAAATAAAAGTAAGCCGGTGTAAATTTTTTAAGCCTGAATCTTTCAAGTAACTGTATTGATCTGCCTGGAAATAATCCTGTAGTTTATGCCAGTTATGTTGTAGCATGGTGGCAGGCTTTAGCATTATATCGGTAATAGTTCCTGTTTCCAGAGGATGTTGCCAGTTATCGTTTATCCGGTCGCGTATCTGCAACACAATTACACCTGATGTGTTTGCTGCCATCCACTCTTTAAAATTATCTATAAAACGCAGGGTAGTTTCCTGGCCAAAGTTATCTCTTATACCTGCATCCATTACATCAATAACAGGTTTGCTTGGCAGCCAAACATTTGGTAATACATAAGGAAAAGTAGCGTTCATGCGCAGGGCGGTAAGCAGCCGGAGGTCTGTAGGGTTCTGTTTTGCAAAAAGTGCATTAAAATCAACCGCATCAGGGCTAAACAAACTATCATCAGCAAATGCAAGTGGCTTCATCATAAAACTGAGTGGTTGTGTACCAATCATCATCTTACGGCCATCTCTTGTAATTACGGAATTATAAATAATCATAGGAATATTGGCTGCTTTTTCATCGGCTGCATAATCCTTAATTTGTTTATTTAAAACCCCGCCGGAATTTTCATTTAGTTTTTCTTCAAAAGCATATCCTCTGTCTTTAATATAGCGGTAGGGCCCAATGGAAAATTTTTGTGCCGGCGAAAATATATCCCGGCTTATCATAGATGAAAATATTGGGTTCAGCAAATCCTGGGTTATATTATTGGTATATTCAGGAGACTGTAAGTTGATAAATGATGAGGTAGCAGATTTGGAATAAAGCTCCCTGAAATAAGTCGCAGACAGCATACCACCACTGGCCCCGTTTATTAAAAATGTTTGCTGCATTATTTTTCCCGAAGTAATGCTATCCAGTTGTTGTAAAGTGTTCATTACAAATGTTGCACTTCTTAGGCCGCCGCCACTAACATTAACGAATATCATTACCGGTTTATCCGATGCCTGTTTCTTTTTCCAGTTATTTAAAATGATCGTCATATTTGCCCTGTCTTTATCCATCAATGCAGGCGTACATAGCGCTTCCAAAGATTGTCGGTTGTATGCAGGTTGTTCATTTTTATTATTGTAATTAATACCATAAGCCTTATTTCGGGGGTCAATTATTTCATTTTGATACAGTACATTAAGGATAACACCAAGGCCTATTACAAACAACACACTCCAGCTTTGCAAAAAATAAGTAAGTGCCCCTATAACCGCTACCATTATCGCAAGAAAAATAAATATACTTGCAGCAGCAGGGGCCTGAAAAAATTTTACATCTAAAAAAAATCCACCTGTGATAAGGAAAATAAAAGCAAGGATAATCCCGGTCATTGCTGCGAAGTGATGCCGCTTAAAAATGGTGTCTAAAAATTGCTCGCTATAATGCGAAACCGGCCTTACCTTTTTATACCGGAACCTGCCGGTGATAAAATAAGTCACCTTCATACCAAAGCCATCAGGCTGTGCATTGGTGAAAGGGCTGTACGTTTTTTTGAAATGTTCAGCATTTGCAATTACCGGGGCTATGGTACGCAGAATAGTACGGTCAGCACCAAAAAAAAATGCAAAAGAAAAAAAGATAATTAACACAAGCCCCCCTAAAAAGCCAGCTATTAATACCAGCATTTCATAGAGAGTAAGCAATTCTTTATTGAGATCGTATTGAATGGCTTTTACCAGGTAAAAAATTAAAAAAAATAATGGCAAAGCGGCATTATTGATACAATACTTGAGAAACGGCTTGGAGGCTGCAGCTAAAAATTTAAACCGCTTTGTGTGTAATATAAAAGTGGTGATATTCCAGCTCATAAAAAATACGCCCATTGCTATACCCACCAGCAAAGCGCTGATAATATTTACCTCACCCATATATTCGGGTACAAAAAACAGTGAATCTGCACCGTAGCTTTTCATAAAGCCACTATCCACAACGCTTACCAGTACCATCCAAAATATCAGCAGTATCTGGTATTTACGAAAATGTAAAAAAATTAACTGAACCGGGAAAGAATAAAAAATATTTTTTAACAAAGGCCGCATTAAAATCGTTTTACTAAATGTACAACGCTAAAAGACAGGTTTTCTTATAATCACATGAATTTGTTGTAATCTTTTACAATCATTCTATCCTGATTGAAAAATGAGTACAATATTTAACCAGCATTATATCTTTATTGATCATCGTTGTGTCACTCACTTGTACTTATATGTTTTCATGGGGTCTTTAATTGTGTTATGTAAACTGAATAATAGAGAAATCTTTGACATTTATTTTGTAGAAAAATACAATATATCAGGAAAAGTTTTTTTAAAAAGTAATTAAAGTTCCACAATGTAATCGGTACAAGTCCCGGTTCAAGTATAACATCGGGATGTCCCGATAAAAATTGGGGTACGTGACATGCCAAAGGCATCCCTTTGGGACAACGATACTGCCCTTAGCTCCTTTGCCCGGACAAAAATATTTTTCTTCCTTTAAATAATATTAAGAAACCGGTTTGCCCGGTTACTGGTAAAAAATAATATTAACTTTAAAATCCCAATTGCTCACTACATGAAACGGATGTTTAATAAAAAATTCTTACTGGTTATTACTTTACTGATTGCAGCAGTATCCGTATTTACTTTTAGTACTACCCGGCACAAGATTGATTACAATACAGAAGTGAAACCCCTGCTTAATAAAAAATGCATTACCTGCCATGGGGGCGTAAAAAGGCAGGCTGGCTTTAGCCTGTTGTTTCGGGAAGATGCGCTGGTAAAAAACGAATCGGGCAAACCGGCCATTGTACCGGGTGACCCGGAGAACAGTGAAATGATCCGTCGCCTTGGTTTGAAAGACCCGGAAGAACGCATGCCTTATAAACATCCCCCACTGAATAAAGATGAAATCAGTTTGCTGCGGCAATGGATTAAGGAAGGGGCAAAATGGGGTAATCACTGGGCTTATGTACCTGTTGAAAAAGTAACCGTACCTGATAATGGCAATTGGTTGAGCAATATATTTGGTAAGCCGTTATGGGGCAACAACAATATTGACAAATTCATTTATGAAAAGTTAGCTACAGAAAAAATGGAGCCTTCACCGGCTGCGGATAAAGCCACTTTGCTACGCAGGGTAAGCCTTGATTTGTTGGGCATGCCTGCACCCGGAACATTGGAAAGTAAATTTATTTCAGGTAACGGGATGGGTTATGAGCAACTGGTGGATAGCTTATTAAATGATTCACATTTTGGAGAAAAATGGGCAGCTATGTGGATGGACCTTGCCCGCTATGCGGATACAAAAGGGTACGAACGGGATGACAGCCGCAGTATCTGGCGTTACCGGGACTGGCTGATTGATGCATTCAATAAAGACATGCCTTATAATGAGTTTCTTACCGAACAACTGGCTGGTGATCTTTTACCCGATCCCTCGGATGCACAATATATTGCCACCGCATTTCACCGTAATACCATGACGAATGATGAAGGTGGTACCGACAATGAAGAGTTTAGGGTTGCAGCAATAATAGACAGGGTGAACACAACCTGGGAGTCGATAATGGGCACCACGTTTTCGTGTGTGCAATGCCACAGTCATCCATATGATCCTTTCCGGCACGATGAGTATTATAAGTTCATGGCATTCTTTAACAATACAAGGGATGAGGATACGTATGCGGATTACCCTTTACTGAGAGAATTTCATAAGGAGGACAGCAGCAAATTTATTCAGTTAAAAAAATGGCTGCAGCAACAGGCACCGGAGAGTGAAAAAGAGGTCACCACTTTTTTAAAAACAGGCGGGCCAGCCATTAATTCAATTGCTGCAGATTCCCTCAACAACAGCGCCCTCACAGATACCAAGTGGCTGGTTTTGCGGAATAATGCCGTGGCAAGAATTAAGGATGTTGATCTGAGTAACCATACAAAATTGATGTATCGTTTTATAAGCTGGAGTAACACCGGCAAATGGCGCATCCATCTAGATAAGGCCGATGGCCCTTTGCTGTGCCAAATAAATGTTGCTGATGCAAAAGGTGGCTGGAAAATAGCCACTGCCCAACTGCCTCCAACATTGGGGAGGCACGACCTTTATTTTACTTATACCAACGCTGCACTAAAAACCGCAGAGGCTACAGGTATTCAATTTGACTGGTTCTATTTTACCAATCCTTTTCCGGCAAAAGACAAGACTGGCTACGACAGTGCCTTTAAATATTTTAATGACCTGCTGTATGCAAAGCAGGTAACTGTTACCCCGGTTATGACGGACAACCCTGCATGGATGTACCGACCCACGCATATTTTTGAAAGGGGCAACTGGCTGGTAAAGGGCGATGAAGTAACTCCGGGTGTACCACATACGTTGAATGCCATGCCTGCCAATGCACCGGGTAACAGGCTCGGCCTCGCCATGTGGGTAACCGATAAAAGAAACCCACTTACAGCAAGGGCTATTGTAAACCGGGTATGGGAACAATTCTTTGGGCAGGGAATTGCCGAAACGCTGGAAGACCTGGGCACGCAAGGCATACAACCAACGCACCAGCAATTACTGGATCACCTGGCCGGGAAATTAATGAATGACTACAACTGGAGCCTTAAAAAACTGATGAAGGAAATTGTGATGTCTGCTACCTACCGGCAAAGCTCAAAGCTTTCGCCGCAACTGGCAGAGAAAGACCCCTATAATAAACTATATGCAAGGGGCCCACGGGTACGTTTATCTGCTGAACAAATACGTGACCAGGCATTATCAGTAAGCGGTTTGTTAAGTAATAAAATGATGGGGCCGGGGGTGTTTCCTTATCAGCCGGAAGGCATCTGGATGTCGCCCTGGAATGGTGCTTCCTGGCAAAAAAGTTCCGGTGAAGATCAGTATCGCCGTGCCGTTTACACCTATTGGAAAAGATCAGCACCATACCCCTCCTTCCTCACTTTTGATGGCCCGCCACGGGAAGTTTGTAATGCACGCCGCATTCGCACCAATACACCTTTGCAATCGCTGGTTACCTTAAATGATTCTGCCTATACAGAAGCAGCTCAACATTTTGCATACAAAATGCAGGAAGGTGGAAAAGATATAAAAAAGCAAATCGATAATGGTTACAGGCGCATGTTTTACACCGGCATCACGCCGCAAAAATTGGCTGTGCTTGAAAAACTTTATTACCAGGCAATGGACCGTTTTAAAAAAGACAGCATAAAAATGATACAGATGGCAGGAAAAAAAGAAGGTAGGCAAAATGCGGAAACCGCAGCATTGGTGGTAGTGGCCGGTGCTATGATGAATTTGGATGAGTTTATTACTAAAAATTAATCATGAGTAAACACAATGATAAAATAATCAGGGAAGCCAATAAACAATCGCTGGAATTTTTTACCCGCCGGCATTTTTTTAAAGATTGCATTACCGGCATGGGCGGCATGGCACTGGGGTCTTTTCTCAGTGGCTGCGATTGGCTGGGTGCAAAAGATACAGGCGCCTCAATTTACAATAGTGCCAATCCCCTGGCACCGCATGCACCACATTTTGCCGGCAAAGCAAAGTCTGTTATTTACCTGCACATGGCTGGCGCCCCCTCCCAACTGGAGCTGTTTGATTACAAACCGGAACTGATGAAATTAGATGGTCAGGATTGTCCGCAATCATTACTCGAAGGAAAAAAATTCGCCTTCATACGGGGTGTCCCTAAAATGCTGGGGCCACAGGCTGCGTTTATGCAACATGGGCAAAGTGGCGCCTGGGTATCTGAACACCTGCCACATTTTGCAGGCGTGGCCGACCAGGTAAGTTTTTTAAAAGCGGTACAAACAGATCAGTTTAA
>JANMVB010000113.1:0-3065 GCA_031392305.1 Ferruginibacter sp. | reverse complement strand
TCAGTGGCATTCATGGTAAGGAACAAGCTCATTAAAATGATCTCCGCAATTAAAATATAATTGGCATCACTGCGTGGCCAGCCGTTAAGGTCTTTGCTGATGAAGCGTTTTAGTTTTAACATATTCCGCCTGCATAAAAATACCACGCATACGATGATAACGCCAACCGCAAGCACTTCAAAAAAATTAATGAGGAATCTGTAAAAACTTCCCAGCATGGGTAAAAACAATCTGTGGGTGCCAAATATGCCATCCAATACAATTTCCAGCACTTCGATGTTGATAATAATAAAACCGGCATATATCACAAAGTGCAGCACTGCCACCAGTTTATTTTTAAACATTTTTTTTTGCCCCAGTGCAAGCAGCAAAAGATTTCTCCAGCGTTGAGCAGGGTTATCTGTAAGGTCTTCTGCTTTGCCTGATAAAATATTGCGGCGGATATGCAGGATATTTTTTGTAAATAACCAACTGGCAAAGCCAAGAATAAGTATAAATAAAATTTGCGGAAGAAATTGCATAGGCAAAGGTTGAGATGCTAAGTTAATTATGAAATGCGAAATACAGCTATTATGTGTGATGGAGATTAAAGATTAGTAACAAGGCAGACACAGGGCGGAATCTTGCGCCTGGTGGATGTTGTTTTTTTGTACGCAGGCTGTAGTACAATGTTCATCACTTGCCCGGCTATGCGCTTTTACTCCGGCACAAAACCAGCCGCACAAAACCCTCACCGGGGTAACCGCTCCTATCCGGCGTAGGTTCTCAACGGTTGTAATTTATTTAAACATTTACAATACATGCAGTAATACGAAATCATAGTGAATTATAATTTGAACTTTAGTAACAAGAAGACACCGGACGGAGACCGGCGCCTGCAATTATTATCTGCATATTTGGGAGTCCTTCGCCTATGGCATTTACTTAATAATTAAATCCATAACATTTATTTTTCCGTTTATAAAAAAATTCAATATATCTATTTTGTACTAAAACCAATAAAGAAGAAATGGGTACATAATATATAGTTTTAAGAAATCCAGTGCTTAGTAAAAAGACATCGAAGACCACCCCGAAAAACAATGCTGTACTAAATCTCATAATAGGCTTAAATCCTAGTTGATAGTTATAATATTGCCCGATTTTCATAATATATTTTAGATTTATTTCTTTATGCATTTCATAATCAATTCTATAATCATAGCTCTTTATCAGCTGAAAATATTCTTCAAAACATTTCAAAATTTTTTGTTTTACATCTTCACCTTTTATTTTTTTAAAAGATATTAGAAAATTAGTCATTGATTTAGACTGAATATTTCTTAACTCATCTTTGCTTAAAAGATTATCTAAAGATTTTAATAGTGCTAAATACTCATCAATTAAATCCATAAAATTATTTTGTGAAATGATTATATAAGTCATCATATGTGCTATAAACTTCATATATCTGATCTATGGTAGGTAAAGAACTGAACCATCAGGCGCAGGACTCCGTCCTGTGTCTTCATCGTTACTAATCTACAAATTAAAAACCATCCAAAATCAAAATATCCAACATCCCTTTTTTGTCGGTAAAATAATCAATAGCACTACTATATATCCAATACCATGGTTCTTCAACAAACCATCAGGCGCAGGACTCCGTCCTGTGTCTTCATCGTTACTAATCTAAAAATTAAAAGGCATCCAAAATCAAAATATCCAACATCCCTTTTTTGTCGGTAAAATAATCTATAGCACTGCTATATATCCAATACCATGGTTCTTCAACAAAGCCGGCAGTTACAGGATTAAAGTGAAGGTAATTTAAGCGCTGGTTATACATTTCTGTAGTATTCAATATTACAGGATGATTCTCATGCTCCCAAAATTTGTATTTGAAATTACTGCTGCTTTTTTTACCTGCTTCTTCAAAGGTGTGCAGCAGGTGTTCTCGCCGGCTTTCTTTTTGATTGTTGATAATCGCATCTATTAGTTTCATAGCGGTAAAACTTTTTATATTCCGCCAAATTAATCCCAGGTCTTTGCCTTCTTTACAACTGCAAATGGTATGCAGGTGATTGGTCATTAAAACCCAGGCATGTATATTTAACCCTTGATTAACCTGGCAGTGCCGGATGCTATCCAGCAATATTGCTTTATAAAGTTCCCTTGTAAATATATCTGTCCATCCTACTACTGTTGAGGTTGTAAAATAAACTGCGCCGTTATCGACAAACTTGTACCTCGTACTCATGATATATTCTTTGTATAAACTTACACTAAGTTTAGTAAGCTTGGTGTATTTAATTCAAACCAAAGTGGTTGTGCATAAAAATAGTGTTAGTGCTCCTATTGCATACAAATTGGTAGTGTAATTTATTTACTGTAGTAACGAACAAGACACAGGACGGAGTCCTGCGCCTGGTGGTCGGTCTGCCAACCGGCGGATGCAAGCCCGGCACAAATCCTCACCGGGCTTTTCGCTGCCATCCTTCAAGTAAACCAATTTGCAGCACTGACTGAATGGAAAAGAAGATTTATCTGTATTGTGGATATACTATAAATTCGTGCAATCAGTTTAAAATAGTAAACCTATGCCAAAAAAAAAGTACATCCTCACCAAAGAAGCAGCAGCAAAAAAACTACGCCGGATGGCGCTGGAGGTAGTAGAAAATAATTATGATGAGCCGCAATTGGTATTGATTGGCATTAAAGAGAATGGCATGGTGATAGCGAATAAAATAAAGGAATTCCTGCAGGAAGATTTCAAAGGAGAAGTAATTGTAATAGAACTTAGTTTAAATAAAAAGAAACCTGAGGCTATAACCATACATGCATCTGTTGATCTTAATGATAAGGCCATTTTATTAATTGACGATGTAGCCAATAGTGGCCGCACCATGTTGTATGCCTTAAAACCTTTGCTTCAAACTCATCCTCGCAAAATACAAACCCTTGCATTAGTAGAAAGGACATACAAGTCGTTTCCCATTGATGTAGATTATGTGGGCCTTTCTATTTCTACTACACCCGATGAGCATATTTATGTAGAAGTAATTGATGGAGAAGTAAGTGGTGCC
>JANMVB010000023.1:0-2941 GCA_031392305.1 Ferruginibacter sp. | reverse complement strand
TTTTAAAAAAATCAAGCTGGCTCACGGCGCTGTCTGTTACAAGCAGTGGCCTGCTCAAACCGTTTGCCAGCAAGTGATCGGGCAACTCGTTAATAGCGCCTGCACCAAAGCGAATGGTGGTAGGATAATTAAATTGTCGTATCATATTAAAATCCGTCATACATTTTATTTAAGTTTCGTCTGTTCTTTATATTTTGTCAAAATTTTTTTGTCCGGGCTAAGAAACAATGGGCATCATCGTTGCGTCGCCCTCTTGTACTAAATACCAATGTGGATCTTTACCCAAATAGTAATTAGCAGCATGGGCCCGTAGTATTTTAAAGTTTCCAACCTTTTAAAGGTTTGCAACTTTATACACAAAGATACTTCACCACATAAAAAAAGAAGTATTATGTAATTAGTTTGTAACACTTTTTATTGCCAATGAAATTAAAAGGAATATTTTAAGTCAAATATATTGCAGGTAAACCTCCACACAGGTATGCGGCACAAGTGAGTGACACAACGATGATGCCCATTGCTTCTCAGCCCGTACAATAATTACATAACAAATACTTAATTTCGGTTTTTTAATTTGCTTAAATACTTCAATGAAAAAATTACGGGTTGCCTGCCATCTTTTAATGATTGTTTTTATTGCGCCGGTTGCCTCTGCGCAAACCTTTACGCATGCTGATACTTTGCGGGGAAATTACGGGCCCGAAAGAGATTGGTGGAACGTATTGAAATACGATTTGCATGTAAAATTTAATGCCAGCGATAGCACCATCAGCGGGTACAATGCCATTGATATTAAAGTACTAACAAAAGGCAAGCGCTTACAAATTGACCTGCAGGAACCGATGATCATCGACAGCATTTTTTATTCAATACGCCACGATAAAAAGAGGAAGATCATGGCAGGAGATATTGTAAAAGATGGTAACGCCTATTTTTTGCCGGCTAAATTATTTTCTGTTCCGCATACAAATTTTCCACTGGTAAAGCTTACTGTTTATTATCATGGCAAGCCACGCATTGCAAAACGGGCTCCTTGGGATGGTGGCCTCATCTGGAAAAAAGATGCTAACAACAATCCCTTTATCAGCATTGCCTGCCAGGGCCTGGGAGCAAGTGTGTGGTATCCCTGCAAAGATCATCAAAGTGATGAACCCGATAGTGCAGCAATGCATATTACCATTCCGGATTCGCTGGTATGCGTTGGCAATGGCCGGTTGCGTGAAAAAAAGTTACATAAAAATCATACAGTTACTTATACATGGGCGGTAACCTCACCCATTAATAATTACAATATCATTCCATACATTGGTAAGTATGTTCATTTCGGTGAAGTATATAAAGGTGAAAATGGCAACCTGGATATGGACTACTGGGTACTTGATTATAACCTGGAAAAAGCCACAAAACAATTTGCCGATGCACCCCGGATGATGAAGGTATTTGAATATTGGTTTGGCCCCTACCCTTTTTATAAAGATGGTTTTAAACTGGTAGAATCCCCTCACCTTGGTATGGAACACCAGAGTGCCGTTGCTTACGGCAACGGCTATCAAAATGGTTACCTGGGCAAAGACCTCAGTGGCAGCGGATGGGGCCTTAAATGGGATTTTATTATTGTGCATGAAAGCGGCCACGAATGGTTTGCCAACAACATTACCACCAAAGATATTGCTGATATGTGGGTGCATGAGGGCTTTACAAACTACAGCGAAACTTTGTTTACCGAATACTATTATGGCAAGGAAGCAGCCACTGCTTACATTACCGGTGTTAGGAGAAATATAAGAAATGACATCCCCATTATTGGTGCCTACAGTGTAAATAATGAAGGCAGCGGAGATATGTATGCCAAGGCCGCCAATATGATACATACAATACGCCAGGTAATCAACAACGATACAGTTTTCCGTAAAATATTGCGTGGATTGAATGAGACATTTTATCATAAAACTGTTACCTCCAAACAGGTAGAAAACTATATATCTCTCCAGTCTAAAATTGACTTCAGGAAAGTGTTTGAGCAATATTTAAGGACCACGCAAATACCTGTGCTCGAATATAAAATCGACGGCTTTAACCTTACCTACCGCTACACCAATTGTATTGAAGGATTTAACCTACCCCTCAAAATTAAATTTAAAGGAGAGCGTTGGATAAACCCCACCACTGAATGGGAAGCACTGATACTTTATCCTGAAGGGGAGAACACCTTTTCCGTTGATCCAAATTTTTATATCAAAACAAAAAAGGTAGATTAATTTAGCACAAACTAGCGTATGAGCCAGATAAGAAGGCAAAGTATTATTTCTTCGGTGATGGTTTATGTTGGTTTTGCCTTAGGCTTTTTCAATACTTATTTATTTACAAAAGAGGGTGGTTTTACTAAAGAGCAATACGGCCTCACCGGCATTTTTATTGCCGTGGCCAACCTGATGTTTTCACTGGCAAACCTGGGCATGCCCTCTTACATTTATAAATTTTATCCTTACTACAACGATAACCTCGATAAAAAAAGAAATGATATTTTAAGCTGGGCATTGTTTGTTTCAATAGTAGGTTTTTGCATTGTGGTAATTGCCGGAGTCTATTTCAAAGATTTAATTATTTATAAGTTTGGAGGGCACTCGCCGGAGTTTATAAAATATTACAATTGGATATACCCCTTTGCCCTGGGCTTATCACTCTACAGCATTCTTGAAAGTTATGCCTGGCAGTTAAAAAAATCCATCTTCACCAATTTTTTAAGGGAGGTACAGTTCCGGGCCTTTACTACCATTTTAATTGTATTCACCTTCATTGGTTGGTTGGGCAATTTCGATTTGTTTATAAAAATTTATTCTTTTACTTACCTCGGCATTGCGCTTATTTTACTGGTATATCTTTTAGCAAAAGGATACATACACCTTACATTTAAAGTAAGTATTGTTACCAAAAAATATTT
>JANMVB010000183.1:0-4822 GCA_031392305.1 Ferruginibacter sp. | reverse complement strand
CAAATAAAAGTAATAATTTTCAAACGGTGCTCAATTCCAATATTATTTCACATAGCAACACCGGTCGTGAATATTATCCATTATTAAATTATCCATTATCAATTAAATAATTATCCATTAATAAAGGTCATCCAGTTTCATTTGGAGATATTTCAATACAGAGCGGTGGGTGCTTAACAGTGAAATAGTGATACCCAGTATCAGGATACCCGAACTGATGAGTGCCATATTACCACCATCTCTCAAAAGGCGGAGCCAGGGTATAAAGTTTTCTACCAGTAAAATAAAACCGAATACTGCAATGATGGCAATGATGGCGGCAATCAATCCGTTGAGGATAGCCCGTATATTTAGCGGTTTAGCAATGAAGCCACGGGTGGCGCCAACCATTTGCATGGTTTTTATTAAAAAGCGGTTGCTATACATGGCAAGCCTGATGGTATTGTCGATGGAAATAATTACTATAATGGAAAGGATGATTGCAAACACCAGTATGCCTGCTGCAATATAACGTGTATAAGAACTTACATAACCCACCGTTTCTTTTGGATATTGAAACTCCGACATGATTCCCACAAAATTGCTATCAAGATAATTGCTCAGGATAGATAAGCTGTCTTTATCCATATAATCAGCCTTTACATAAAAATCAATGCTTTCGGGTAAGGGGTTATTGGTAATAAATTTTTTCCAGGAGCTGTCATTTTGAGCATCCCATTTTTCTACTGCCTTTTCCCGGGTTACGTATTCTGCTGTTTTTACATACGGCCGGGAAGCAATATAATTCTGCAGGGAATCAATGTGGCTTTTTACTGCCGAGGGGCTTATCCAGGCATGTACCTGTATGTTTTCCCTGAACATTTCACCGGATTTTTTAAGATTTAAAAACAACCACCCTACAATGCCAAAGAGAAATAGTACGAGTGCAACACCAATAATAGCCATTACATAAGAAGGTTTGCTGCGTTTGGATGAGGTTGATTTTCCGAATTGAGACATGCGTTATTTAAGTTAATGGTGAATTTCCGGGTTGTAATTTTTTAAAATTCGTGAAACAGGTGGCGGCAAAAATAAAGGATTTTACCTGCTTTCCTGTACTTTTGCCCACTACAAAACGAGGGCCTGCCAAATATATTTTTTATTGGGTTTATATAACCGGGAAGCAACAGTAAAATAACTTTTCTTTCACAGTGAAGAAAAGTTGCAATTAACACACAAGCATAATAAAGTGAAGTGGTGCAAATGAAAATAAGTTGCAGTTGATAGCAGGATAATTATATGGTGGGAAAAGATCCACATTGGTATGACGTACAAGTGAGTGACACAACGATGCTGCTCATTGCTTCATTGCTGATTCAACAAAAATTATTAAAAAAATTAACAGTCAAATTAAAATTTTAAATGGAATACGATTTTAGAAAAATAGAACAGGAGTGGCAAAACAGGTGGAAAGAAAATGAAGTGTATAAAGTTTCGAACGAATCCGGCAAGCCAAAATTTTATGTGTTGGATATGTTTCCTTACCCAAGTGGTGCAGGGTTGCATGTAGGGCACCCGCTGGGGTATATTGCCAGTGATATTTATAGCCGCTATAAAAGGTTGAAGGGCTTTAATGTGCTACACCCGATGGGCTATGATAGCTTTGGCTTGCCTGCAGAACAGTATGCTTTGGAAACAGGTCAGCACCCTGCAGTAACTACGGAAAAAAATATTGCCACCTTCCGCAGCCAGTTGGATAAAATTGGTTTTAGTTATGACTGGGACAGGCAGGTAAAAACCAGCGACGCCGAATATTATAAATGGACACAATGGATTTTTCTGCAAATATTTGATAGCTGGTACAACCGCATCAACGAATCCGCTGAACGCATTGGTGAACTGATAGAGATTTTTGAAAGGGAGGGAAATAAAAAGCATCTATGCCCGGGGGATAAAACCTTGCAGTTTTCTGCGGATGAATGGAGGGCTTTTGATGAAAAAAGAAAGCAGGATATATTGATGGATTACCGCTTAACTTTTAGTGCGTATGGCGAAGTAAACTGGTGCGAAGCATTGGGTACTGTGCTTGCAAATGATGAAGTAGTGAATGGTGTAAGTGAGCGTGGCGGCCACCCCGTAGAAAAAAAGAAAATGCGGCAATGGTACCTGCGCATTACCGAATATGCAGACAGGTTACTGGAAGGGCTGGACACCGTAGAGTTTAGCGATGCCATGAAGGAAATGCAAAAAAACTGGATCGGCAAAAGCCAGGGTGCGGAAATGGATTTTGCTATTAAAGGACATGCTACGCCATTAACAGTTTACACTACCCGGCCCGACACAATTTTTGGTGTTGATTTTATGGTGGTTGCCCCGGAGCATGAACTGGTTAACCTGATAACTTCTGACGAGCAAAAAACAGATATTGAAAAATACCTGGCTTATGTAAAAAGCCGCAGCGAACGTGAACGCTTAGCCGAAGTAAAACAAATATCGGGATGCTTTACGGGTGCGTATGCAATCAATCCTTTTGATGGCAGGGAAATACCGATCTGGATTGCTGAGTATGTGTTGGCGGGGTATGGTACCGGCGCTATTATGGCGGTGCCTTGTGGCGACCAGCGTGACTTTTTGTTTGCCAAACATTTTGGTATACCTCGTACCAATATTATCGGCGATCATTTTAATGGTGATGAAGCCAATGCAACCAAGGAAGCGATTTTGCAAAACTCAGGTTTTTTAAATGGCCTGTTGATGAAGGATGCCATTGGTGTGGCGGTTGATAAAATTGAAGAACTGGGCATCGGCAAGCGACAGGTAAATTACAGGATGAGGGATGCAGGCTTTAGCCGCCAGCGTTATTGGGGCGAACCCTTCCCCATCATTTGGAGTGATGGTATTGCCATACCGCTTGATGCGGATGAACTACCCCTTGAATTACCGCATGTAGATACCTATGGCCCGGGGCCAAGTGGCGAAGGACCGCTGGCGAATATTGGGGAGTGGGTTAACACAAACAGGCGTAAACGTGAAACCTCCACCATGCCCGGTTACGCAGGCAGCAGTTGGTACTTCCTACGCTACATGGACCCTCACAATATCCAAGCTTTTTGCGATAGAAAAGCCAGCGATTACTGGGGGCAGGTAGATATTTACATTGGTGGTACGGAGCATGCCGTGGGCCATTTATTGTACAGCCGATTATGGACAAAAATTTTATTTGATCTTGGATATATCGGGCATGATGAACCGTTTAAGAAATTGGTGAATCAGGGGATGATACAGGGGAGTAGCAGACTTGTTTATAGATTAGATTGGCGCCTAAAAGAGCTTTCCGGATTCTTTGCGGATATGGAGTCCTTACCATTAATTTTCATTTCTTTTGAATTAATTAAACAAATAGGTCAAAGGGAGAATGAATTAAATAATCTTTTTTCTAATGTAATCTTCAAAATATTAGACGAGTTGAAAATTGACAAATCAATTTATTTAGAATCATTTTTTTATAATTCGATACATATTGATGTGGATATTGTAGATGGTATTGTACTTGATTTAGACAAATTCAGAAATAAAGCAAATGGTTATGAAAAAGCTTTTTTCATATGTAATAATCTAGAGATAATTTATCCCCATGAAAATGGTATAGATAGAGGGTTAAGTTATATCTGTGGAACAGAAGTTGAAAAAATGTCCAAATCAAAATACAACACAGTTAACCCTGATGTATTAGTAGAAAAATTCGGCGCCGACACCTTCCGCATGTACGAAATGTTCCTCGGCCCTGTTGAGCAAAGCAAACCCTGGGATACCAAGGGCATTGAAGGCGTTCACCGTTTTTTGAGAAAGTTGTGGAGGTTATTTTTTGATGATGCAAAAGGCAAAGTATGGAATAATGAAAAGCCAACAGATGCTGAGTTTAAAGTATTGCATAAAACCATCAAAAAAATAGAAGAAGATACTGAGCGCTTTAGTTTTAATACCGCAGTTAGCACCTTCATGATTTGTGTAAATGAACTGGCAGATTTAAAATGCCACAAAAAAGAAGTGCTGGAAAAAGTATTGATTTTGCTTACACCTTATGCACCACATATTGCCGAAGAATTATGGCGCCAGTTGAGTAATGAAGGTTCAATATTGGATGCTGCCTATCCAACCTTTGATGGGAAATATTTGGTGGAATCTTTTAAAGAATACCCAATCTCTATCAATGGTAAAGTACGGGCCAATATAAACCTGGCATTAAATCTTGAGCAGGCAGAAGTAGAAAAAATAGTTTTGGAAAATGATGTAGTGCAAAAATGGCTGGACGGGAAGGACCCCAAAAGAATTATTTATGTAAAAAATAAAATGGTGAATGTGGTGATTTGATAAAAGTAGAATTATGGAGGTAACGATAAATGCCTCTCAAAATGGCAGGGGCAAGTTTGTAAAGCGACACCACCTAAAAAATTCTCCTTTTGAGTAAACAATATCTAATCCCGGCTGTTTTTATAGTGTAATAAAAAGAGTATGGCAAATCCAACAATTGAATTAATAGCTGCACTTCGGGAAACAGCTACCCGGCTGGAAAAAGGAGTTCATTATGCATGGGGCCATCATGGTGCCTGCAACTGTGGCAATCTTGTTCAGGTGGTCACCAATTTCAGCGAAGGGGAAATACTTCGCTATGCCCACACCGGCATTGGCGAATGGACAGAACTGGCAGAAGAATTTTGCCCGGTTACCAATGCACCGCTCACTTTGGTAATTACCAAACTGGAAGCGGTTGGCCTTACTCCAACAGACATTCACAACATAGAATATTTAGCAGACAAAGAAGTGCTGCAGCATTTAACAGGTG
>JANMVB010000602.1:0-12213 GCA_031392305.1 Ferruginibacter sp. | reverse complement strand
AGGGAGAGTTTGGCAATAGTTACTTTCGTGTGAATTTTATTTTCCAGATAAGCTACCACTTTTTTTCGGGCAAAATTTTGCACACCTGGTACCTGTATGAGTATATAAATCAACAGTACAAGGGCAAGGATACTTCCGAGTATCCATGCAACTACTTTGAGGGTCTTTTTTATAATATTCTTAAAAGCCAGGCGAATTTTGTTTATTGTATAGAAATAAAATGAATAACAATTTTATGGTGTTAATTATTAGTTGGCGAAATATTTAAAAAGGTTACCAGGTGGTTGACCGAAATTACCGGGATTACAATACTGCACATCTGGTATAATAAGGATTTTTGTTTTGTTTGATAGTCAAATAAAAAAGTTTGCCCCCGCCACCTTAAAAGGGTAATAATTGTTAATTTAAAACGCAATTAAAGATCCCCATTGGTATGTTGTACAAGTGAGTGACACAACGATGTTCCTCATTGCTTTGGTGCATGGACAAAAAAATTACTGCCTTTTTTTACTTTACAAATTATCATAAAATATCAACCATTTTAAAGATAGCCAATAACCTTACAGTAATTGCAAGATAAATGCCAGTGATTTAACCGCTTACTTTTTGCCAATAGTTTTTCAGATATGGTTTTGAAATAGCCAGGTTATTTTAAAACCTTGCTTGATTAAGTTAGTTTGGCGGAAACAGCATTACTTTGCATTGAATAAAACAGGTTTTTATTTTGCCCCTCATAGTTTTAAATTACAAACATGCGACCCGGACTGTTGATGAGTGAAGCGGCCGATGAAGCAAAATATCAATACTTCTGTTTGGCAAAAAAATTACCTGCCTTTTTTCTCTGGTGCGTTTTTTAAAAATCAGTGAATGTTTTCATTTTTAGAAGTTTAATATATATTGAATGAACCAGGTTATTGAATTTTTTAGAAAACTTTTTGAATATGAGGATTGGTCACCCCGGTGGCATGATGGCAACTGGAGTGATTTTCACTGGTGGCTGTACATAATAAGTGATTTGATGATTGGTGCTGCGTATTTCACCATTCCCTTTGTAATTATAAGATACATCATCCGCAAAAAAGATGCGGAATTTAATAAGCTTTATTTTCTGTTTGCTGCTTTTATACTCGCCTGTGGCACTACCTTTTTGTTAGATGTACTTTCATTTTGGTTTCCCTTTTACAGGCTGGATGCCCTGGTAAGTTTTATTACCGCATTGATAAGCTGGGTAACTGTATTTTTCATTATAAGGTATTTGCCACTGGCTTTTTCATTGCGATCTGCAAAAGCGCTGGAAGCAGAAATTGAACTTCGAAAAAAGATTGAAAATGAACTGAGGAGTAGTGAGGAACAAATGCAAACAATTATTAAAAATGCACCTGATGGGGTAATTGTTGTAACAAGTAAAGGAAATGTGGTGAAATGGAACCCTGCTGCAGAAAAAATATTTGGATGGAAAGAAGAAGAAGTTTTGGGCAAGGTATTAAATGAAGTTATTGTACCGGAAGAATACAGGCAGTTGTATGTTAGTGAGATGAAAAATTTTTTAAAGCAGGGATCGAGCCCGGTATTAAATACTCCAATGATGCAAAAGGTGCTGCGTAAAAACAGCACCCCCATTACGGTTGAATTTGCTGTGTCGCCGGTGCAGATAAAAGATGACTTTTTATTTATTGGGTTTGTAAGAGATGTAACTGAAATAAAAAAAGCAACTGAAGCCTTAATGGAAAGTGAAAACCGCTACCGGCTGTTAACAAGTGAAGTGAGGGATTATTCTATTATCATGTTATCACCCGAAGGTAATATCAACAGTTGGAACGAAGGGGCACAAAGAATAAATGGTTATAAAGAAGCCGAAATTATTGGAAAACATTTTTCAATATTTTATACAAAGGAAGCCATTGAAAATAATTTTGCGGCAGAAGAAATCTCTATTGCTACCAGCGAGGGCCGTGTTGAAAATGAAGGATGGAGAGTAAAAAAAGATGGTACATTATTTTGGGCTAATATAGTAATGACCTCCTTAATCAGTAAAGGTAAAATAATCGGGTTTTCAAAAATAACCAGGGATATTACCCGCCGCAAAAAAGCTGAAGAAGAAATTAATTTATTAAATACTTCGCTGGAGCAACGGGTAAAAGAAAGAACAGAAGCACTTGAACAAAGTGAAAAGAAATACCGCAAATTATTTCAAAATAGTCCAATGCCGATGTGGGTACTGGAACTTCCTTCGCTTAAATTTATTGATGTAAATGAAGCAGCTACTGTACATTATGGATATAGCAGGGAGGAATTTTTGTCTATGTCTGCCATGGATATAAGGCCTGATGAAGAAAAATTACGCTTTATAAACTTTAACCGCTTAGGTGCTACGGGTTTATTAAATACCGGGATTTGGAAACATCTTAAAAAAGATAAAAGCATTATTTATGTAGATGTTAATTCGCATGAGATGAATATAGGCGATCAGCAAGCCCGGCTGGTGCTTAACATTGATATTACTGAAAGAAAAAAAGCAGAAGAAAGATTAGATATGGCGATGGAAGCGGGGAAAATTGGCATTTGGGAACTGGATATGATAAAAGACATATCTGTAAGAAATGGCAGGTACGACCAGATTTTTGGGTATGAGAAAATGATACCCACCTGGGGTAGGAAAGATTTTTTTGAACATATTTATTTTGCAGATAGGGCAATGGTGGAAAAAGCTTTTGAACAGGCCCTGGTGAGTGGAAATTTTTATGTAGAAACCAGGATCATAACCGAAAACAAAAGTATCCGCTGGATTATTGCAACAGGAAAAATCATTAAGGATAATCTTAAAAATCCTTCTAAGATGCTGGGAACAGTTATTAATATTACCGAGTTAAAGACTGCAGAAGAAAGGATTATATTATTGAATAATGACCTGGAAAAAAGAGTTCAACTTCGTACCAGGGAACTGCACTCGGCTAATAAAGAACTGGAGTCTTTTACCTATTCTGTATCCCACGATCTGAGGGCACCGCTGCGTGCCATCACCGGCTATTCGCAATTATTAAATGAAAATTACAAAGAGCAACTAGATGATGAAGGCAAAAGAATGTTGGGCCGTGTAATACTTAACACAAAAAAAATGGGGCAACTAATAGAAGATTTGCTTGAATTTTCGAGGCTCGGTAAGGCTTCACTCAATAAAAAACATATCGACCTGGCTGAAATTGCAAATGATGTTATTACCGAACTCACCCAATCATCCAATAACTTTCATCATAAAATTACATTAGGTAAACTTGGCATCGGATGTGCAGATCAGGTAATTATCCGTCATGTATTTGAAAACCTGCTGCAAAATGCTATAAAATATTCTTCTAAAAATGAAAACCCGAAAATAGAGATTGGCATAACAGAAACAGATAAAGGGACCACCTATTTTGTAAAAGACAATGGTGCCGGCTTTGATATGGCGTATTATGATAAATTATTCGGTGTGTTTCAACGGCTGCACCGGCAGGATGAATTTGAGGGTATCGGTGTAGGGTTAGCCATTGTACAAAGAATAATTTTGAAACATGGCGGTGAAATTTGGGCAGAAGGAAAAGTTGATGAAGGTGCCACATTTTATTTCACACTTGGTGAATAAGGAGATAAATGAGCTGCTATTATTAGCTTACATTAAAAACAGATGTACATATCGGGGGTTTTTTCAGAAAGTTGAGGCCGGTATAAAAACGACAAAAATAATTTGACAGAAACCAGGTAAACTAAATATGCCACAATAAATTAACCGCAGTTATGAGTATTGGGGTAATTAAAAGAATACCAATATTACTGTTTATAAATAACCCGATGGAGTACCGTCCTGTACTTAAAAACCAACAGATGCGTAAATTTTTTTATGATCCCCCAATAAAAAGCTTTTCGTCATTGCTTTACAGCATTAATAATTTTAAATTTAAACTGCATTGAAATAGCAGTTATAAATATATTTTTTTAAGTATTTCTAAGTTACAAAGTATCATCTGTTTACAACCAGACTTGTTATAATCTGACCAAAAAGAAAATTAAATGACAAATCAAATAAAAATATTACACCTTGAAGATGAAGAAAGTGATGCCGACCTCGTAAGATTGATGTTAAACCAGGGCAATTTGTCTGCAGAAATAAAAGTGGTGGATAATAAGAAAGCTTATATTGATGCGCTACACAAATTTGAACCCGATGTAATCCTTTCTGATCATTCATTGCCGTCTTTCGATTCAGAGGAAGCATTTAAACTTTTTTTAAAAACCGGCCGCAGCATTCCTTTTATTTTGGTAACAGCTCATATTTCAGAAGAGTATGCAGTATCTATCATTAAAGCAGGTGCACATGATTATATATTAAAAGATAAGTTGCAATCACTTCCGGCTGCAATAGTAAATTCTTTAAAGAAAATTGAGTCAGCAATTAATTTAGAAAAAGAAAAAGAGCTGAGGGTAAAAGAAAAAACCGGGGCAGTAATAACCGCACAGGAAAATGAGCGTAGCCACATGGGCAACGAACTGCTTGAAAATATCAACCAGATACTGGCTGCCTCCAACTTATATATTGACTGTGCTATCAGCGATGAAATAAAGCGGGCTGAATTTATGCAGAAAAGCAAGAAGTATATTTTATTGGCCATTGATGAGATAAAAAAATTATCAATGGTAATTATGCCACCAACAATTGGAGATATTGGTTTAATCGATTCGCTCAATAATTTAATTGAAAATAATTTTTCCAAACAGGAAATGAATTTTACCACTGAATGGAGCAGTTTTAATGAAGCTGCTTCCAGCGATGAATTAAAGTTGAGTATTTATCGTATTGTACAGGAACAGCTTAATAATATAATTAAGCACTCACATGCTGCAAATGCATGGTTCTCCATAAAGCAATCACCGGGGTTAATTGAACTGGTAATAAAAGATGATGGAATTGGCTTTGATACAAGTGAAAAAAGAATTGGAGTAGGCCTGCAAAATATCAATACCAGGGCCGAAATGCTCGATGGTATCATGAAGTTAAAATCACAGGTAGGAAAAGGCTGCACATTAACTGTACAATTCCCGGTTTAATTTATTATCTTTCTTATAAGAATAATTGTTGAATAAAAATTTGCCTGCTAATTTCAAATATATATAATTGAAATGATTTGTAATACCCCCTCACATCTATATAAATGACCCCGCAACTAAAAATTTTACTACTTGAAGATTCCCCCGATGATGCAGATCTAATACAGTTAGAATTACGCAGCGGAGGTATTAAATTTACTTCCCTGGTGGTGGATACCAAAATTGATTTTATCAATGGAATTAAAAATTTTAATCCCGATATTATCATCTCCGATCACTCGATGCCACAGTTTAATTCTTCAGAAGCATTGAAGATTTATCAATCTTATTTAAAAGAGCAGAACCTTATTTCCCCCTTTATACTTGTGGCAGGTACCATATCCGAAGAGTTTGCCGTGCAGTGTATAAAAGACGGTGCAGATGATTATATTTTAAAGGACCGTTTGCAGCGTTTGCCATCCGCCGTTAAAAATGCACTGGAAAGATGTAAGATTGAAAATGAAAACCGAAAGGCAGCCGCTGAAAAATTGTTGCTGCTCGAAAGATATGAGTATGTAACAAAAGCCACCTCAGATGCGATATGGGATTGGGATATCACTAACAATACCATTTATTGCGGCGAAGGTTTTGAAAAATTATTTGGGCACTCCCGCAATCCGCTCACCAATAATTATAATTTAAATACAGCATTTATCAGTTCAGGGGATATCGAACGTGTGATGAAAAGCATGGATAATGCGCTGGAAAGCATGGATAATAATTGGAGCGGGGAATACAGGTACTTAAAAGCCGACGGGGAATTTGCATTTGTACAGGATAAAGCCATCATCATTCGGGATAACACTGGCAAAGCTATCAGAATGGTGGGGGCTATGCAGGATATTACAAGAAAAAAGGAAGAAGACATCCGGTTAAAACTATTGGAATCAGTTATTACAAATACCACGGATGCGGTGTTAATTGCCGAAACAGATCCCTTACTTGCAACCAGTTTAAAAATAGTTTACATAAACGATGCTTTCACAAAAATGACCGGATATTTACAGGAAGAAATACTGGATAAAACTCCACGTATTTTGCAGGGAGAAAAAACAGATAAAGCAGAATTAAATCGTTTGGAACAAGCAATTAAAGAAAAAGTGTCCTGCCAGGTTGAGATGATCAGTTACAAAAAAAATGGCAATGAATTTTGGCTGAATTTTTCCGCTTCGCCGGTAGCTGATAACATGGGTAATATCACTCATTGGGTATTTATTGAGAGGGATGTTACCGAACAACGAAACCACACCAAAGCAATTGAAGATCAAAATGCCCAGCTAAGGGAAATTGCCTGGATGCAATCTCATGTAGTAAGGGCCCCACTTGCTACTATGATGGGTTTTATAAACCGGATAGAAAAACAAACTGATCAAAATCCAGACAAAGAATTATTGCATTATGCACTGGAAGCCGGTAAAGAACTCGATATTATAATAAGGGATATAGTGCAAAAAGCTGAAAAAATTAAAGGTAGTTGAACTATGAGTTTAGAAACTATTATAGTGGATGATGATAAAGCCGTTCGTTTTTTTCATAAAATAACGGTTACTGAAAGTACATTGTCTGATGATCCGCTAAGTTTTTCTAATGGCAAAGAAGCATTGGATTACCTGGATAATAATTTTAAAGAAAATGTTTTTTACCTCATTTTACTTGATATAAATATGCCGGTGATGAATGGATGGGAGTTTTTAAAAGCAATTAGTCAAAAGCCATATTCCGCCAATATATTTTTTGCAATGGTTACCTCTTCCGTTGACAGGGCTGACAAAGAAAAAGCAAAATTATTCAGCCATATAATTGATTTTGTAGAAAAGCCAATAACCACTGAAGAGTGTATAAAACTCAGGGATAATCCCCTCATTGTTGATTTAATTTAGCCTATATCATTTGTCCTGTTTAGATACAATTATGAGCCTTTGTATTTCAACAAATCCATGCAGTGTTTTGTAAATCAAATACAATTTTTTAACCAGCATTTTATCAATACCCGGCATCGTTGTGTCACTCCCTTGTACTTTATACCAATGTGGATCTTTATCCACCTGATGTGTAAAATCGAAATACTTCAATTAAAAAAAATACTTTTGAAAGCAGTTTTTTTCTTCACAACAATATCATTAATTTTTATAACAGGGTATGCATTCCAGGTATTTTTCGAAAACTTTTTAGTGGCAGTAATTCCATTCTTTGCCTGCCTCATTTCGGGCCTCTATTTACATTTTCTAATGCTCTGTAATTCACTCCCGGCTCTGTCGCATTATCGTTGGTATGGCAACAATTTTAAATGCACCCATTAAAAAACTCAATTAAATATTAAATTTGGTAGTGGGTTTAACTATTGGGCATTATCAAATATTCCAAACTCATTTTTTATAAATCAATTTGTTGCGTCACTACTAAAAATAAATTGTATGAATTTTATTAGGGTAACTGCAGACCCCTGCACCGCACAAGGCAATACCTCCGCCAAAACACTACGTGCCAACCTGCATTTAAATGTAGCTTTAATCGGGGCAATAAAAGACAACAATGTTTTATTAAAAGGTGATGATGTAATTATGTTGGGAGGTACTTATTTCAAAAATTTCAAGCTGGCGCAAGGCGTACAAATACCAGATTAACTTCAATGGCACTTTTATTATTTTTAGTAAAGTGTTGCCATTTTTTAAACCAGCTCTTTATACTTCCTCTATATACTTTACTCTCCCGGGTGATACGTTCTTTCTTTTTGTTTCAACACATCTTCTTTATAAAATAATACATCCTTAAATTTTCCTTCAATAAATAACATTTCCTGATCATTAAAATTTATGGAACCAGGTGTAAAAGACTGTCCACCTGCTACGATAGATTTTGCCCTAACCTTTTTACCAAATTCTACTACAGCAACAAAACTGTTGCCCGCTACACCATACCCTTTTTTATTATCACCCCACTCAGTTTCATAGCTAGGCAGAGAGCCAAATAATGATGATGCCATCCCCACCGGAAAGCTAGGTCTGTTATCCTCAAACCGGGGGTGTACATCACCTGAAATTCTTTGAAAACGGTTGATATCTCCCCAGGGTATTTTCCAGTTGCCATATAATCTTTCCAGTCCCTTTATTACTTCTGCAAGCAGTTCCAATCTTCTTTCAGATGGGGTTTTATTTACTATGGCAGTAAACAATAAATTTTGGTGCTTTGCAGTTTCTTTTGATACCTGTGGTACATTACCCGATAATATTGAATATGCCCAAAACACAGCAATGGTTGTAGCAATGGAATTTACTGATGATCTTTTATCCCATGCTTTTAATATTACCGCTGGTTCCTTTAATAAAGCATACAAAGGGTTGGATAAAGGCAACGCTTCCAAATCTTTCAACAACGGCGAAAGCAAACTATCAAAAGCACCAAGATACCGGCTTGTACCAACGGCTATTAAACTATCGATGGTAAAATTGTTTTTTCTGCCGAGTTCATGTATTGCCTGTATTGACCGAAAGTTTTCACCATCCGGTGCCATATAGGATGGATAAGCATCGGGACTGATTGTATTAAACCCTGCTGCGGTAAACGGGGTGGAATTACAATTTTGTATCCAGCCACCGGATGGGTTTTGTACATGCACCGTTTCATCAACTGTATGTATTCCATTCCATTCGGTAGCTGTTATATTTCCCGGCACCGGCAATGCCCAGTCGTATGCTGCGTTACGCCTGGGTATAAAATTGCCATGCCAGTAAGCAATATTTCCTTTATCATCAGCATACAAAGTATTGGTAGAGTTGTTGGCCCGTAACTGCATGGTTTCATTAAAATCTTTATAATCCTTCGCCTTTGTCCGCTGCCATGATTGTATTAATCCATTCAGTGTTCTGTTTTGTTCTTTCAAACTCAGCCACTTGTTATTCCTGCTGCCCATTACTGGCCCATGGTGTGTACGCCAGGTAGTAAAAGTACGGGTATGCATACCATCCTTTTTATACTTTAGTGTGAGTTGGTTACTGGTTACCTGCCTTAATGAATCATTGTATTCATAAAAAACATCAGTACCTTTTTTAACGATGGTTTCTTCATAGAGGTCGGCAGCATCTGCCATTGATGAAGTGTGCATCCAGCCGCAGTGTTCATTAAAACCCTGGAATACAAAAAACTGTCCCCAGGTTACAGCTCCATAAGCATTTAACCCTTCTTCGCTTACAATATGCGCCTCTATCCTGAAATCGAAAGTTACATGCGGATTGATATACAGCATGGCATTTTTGGAAAGGGTTTTTGACGGTGCCAATGCAAATCCGTTTGAACCGGTTATGTCAGCATCTGTAATTTTTTTAGTGGAATTAATTAAAGCACCCTCACCTGTTTTTGTACCATATAATGTTTGAATATCCTGTTGTTCCAATCCACCATCATTGGTGGCAATATATGCCCCATCTGTAAGCATGAGGGCAAACCAGGGTTCAAAATGTGTTAATAGCAACGGTGTTGTTTCAGGGTGTTTGTAGAGATAATAATTAACGCCGCTGGCAAAGGCATCCAATAATTTCACCAACCATGCCGGGCTTTTTTTATAATCTTCAATGGCTGCGGCAGTGTCGTAAATCAACCTCATTTTAAAATCACTGTATAAATATCCCGGTCCTTCAATTTCAGCCATCCTCCCAAATTTTTGGATATAATTTCTTTCTACTCGTTCAAAACTTTCTTCGCACTGTGCATACATTAATCCAAACACTGCATCTGCATCTGTTTTGGTATAAATATGTGGTACGCCCCATTTGTCCCGGATGATGGTAACACGGGATGCCTGATCAGCATATTTTTTTTGCTGCAGTGTATCCCCCGGTGATACCGAGCAGCCAACAGATAACATCAATATAATTACAAGTATTTGTTTCATAAATATCAAGTGAAAAAATTGAAGGAAATGTAAATGTGATCCCGCCCCCCAAAGCAGGGTTCTGAATACCGTATAGCGATCTCAAGATATAATTCATAACTGTAAAATCAAATTCTAAACCCCTGCCCCAAAGGAACAGCCCCCTGCCCCCCGTAAGGGGGGTTCTTGACTATCTTAAATTCCGGTTGCAAAGCGACGGTTGAATTGCAGCTATTTGTTGTTAGCTTAAAACTTTGTAAAAACAAAAATCCTGAAGTTATAATGTAGGTAAAGCTCCACATAGGCATGCGGTAAAAGTGAGTGACACAACGATGTTGACCAAAGCTTTTCTGTTAGGACAAAAAGCATTTTAATGAATAGCACAATTCAATAAAAAAAATTTCGGGTAGAGCATACTGTTAGCAGCAAAGAGGTGGAGTTAACCGAATTTGAAATCATTCATCAAATTAAATTATGATAGCTCAGAAGTTTTTGTATTTTGATGGAGCATTTTTTTATCCTCATTCAAAAATTGAACATGATCACAGATCTTCCTGAATCGAATTCATCCAGCCAACCATTGCAGCCTACACCAACATCTTCCATTCATATCGCTCCCAGGTTAGCATCGCTTGATACACTAAGAGGTATCGGTATACTGGGTGCCTTATTTATCAGCATCTGGTATTTTGGCGGCTTTAATAATAATCAGCAAAATGGCTTGCTGCTGCAATCGAAAGGATTAAATTACCGGCTTTGGGGCACGGTTGAACTATTGTTTGATGGAAAAATGCGGGCATTGATATCTTTTGTTTTTGGTGCAGGTATGGTGCTGTACTTAAGTAAAAAAAATGCAGAAGAAGTATTACCCGCCAGTGATTTATTTATCAGGCGGCAAATGTGGCTGATAGCATTTGGATTGGTAAATGCCATGTTATTTTTGTGGCCGGGAGATATGCTTTTTCACCTCGGCATAATGGGCATACTGCTTTTCCCTTTTGTGCGGCTTTCGGCCAGGGGCCTGCTTATTGCGGCTGTTATTGCCACACTTATTTTCTGTGGCAAAAACTATTGGAACTATGCCGATGACCTCACGGCCTATTCAAAATTTGTGGCTGTTACCAAAGTTGAAAAAAAGATTTCCAAAGATTCACTTGCTGCGGCGCAGAAAAAAATTGCAGCCAACAATATAAAAAAAGATACACTTACCAAACAACAGAAAGATGATAAAGCTGCCTGGGAAGGCATTGTAAAAAATAAAAAACCTGACCCTAAAAAAAATGATGAAGGTGTTAAAGAAATGCGGAACGGATCCTACTGGAAAATATGGAACCACCTGCTTCAGCAAACCCAATGGCGGGAGGCAAGATGGACCTACCAAACCGGTGTGTGGGATTTTGCCGGTATGATTTTACTCGGCATGGCCTTATATAAATTTGGTTTTTTTGATGCCGGGTTTTCCGGAAAAAAATATTTTTTACTTGCCCTGGCAGGTTTAGCAGGCGGCTTGCTATTGGGATGGTACCGGCTGCAATACAATCAATATGTATTGCAGGATTACACAAAATATATCATCGGCCACCGCCTGCCTTATAATATTTATTTTCCCTTCGAGCGGGCATTGCTTGCCCTAAGTTATGCCAGCCTGGTAATGCTGATGATGAGGGCAGGGTTCCTTAAATTTTTGTGGTGGGTATTTGCACGGGTGGGCCAAATGGCACTTAGCAATTACCTGTTGCAAAGCGTGCTTTGCATGATATTTTTCACGGGCATATTCATGGGTTATTTTGGAAGGCTTGAGCAATACCAGTTGTACCTGGTGGTGATGGAATTATGGGTGGTACAAATTGTATTCAGCATACTATGGCTGAGGTATTACATCCAAGGTCCTGCAGAGTGGTTACTCAGGTGCCTGCTATATAAAAAATGGCTACCCAATAAAATTCACCTTTCAGTAAACCCCGCAGCTTCAACCACTGCCCTTTCTTAATTTTTATCATTCATTAATTTTCTCGATATATGGACTTAGCAGCATCACACTCAGAAAATAATCCGAACAAATCAATACAACCAATCACCACCAGCACTGAAGCAATTGTGCCTTTTGCACAACAACCCCGCCCGGTAGATACGGCAGACCGCATTCAAACTGTTGACATAGTAAGGGGCGTTGCTTTACTTGGCATACTGCTTATGAATATTCCGTTGTTTGGTATTGACGGCAG
>JANMVB010000505.1:0-3453 GCA_031392305.1 Ferruginibacter sp. | reverse complement strand
TGTTCACGTTGTGCATGTACATAATTGCAGCAAACAATCATTAAGATAATCAGCGGAAAAATCCTTCTCATTTCAGGTCGGGTTAGAGGTTGGGTTAAATCGGGTGTTAGTTTTGTGCAGTAAATGTAAGGGAAAAGCAATCTGTTTTAATAGTTGCCAATAAAATTATTCCAATTATTTTTTCTTTAATACATGTAATTACTATTCAGTTCAAAAACTTTGGGGCTGTGTACTTCATTCATCATGGCAGCATTTGTTCCGGCTATCCGCTGCAAGTCCGGCACAGGCCAACGCACAGCCCTTCACCGTGCTTTCCGCTGCTATCCGGCATCCTGTGAACATTTGTTTTTCAATTTGGCTTTACCTGCCGGATAGATATTGCAAGTGTGAATCTTTGCCTCCATGATTAGTGTATAACAGAAACATCTTACTCTCCGAGGTTGCGCCACACCAACCTGTAGCTAAATGAATTATCTTACCACAAAAAGTGTAGGCATTATAATATTTGTCATTAAGTTCCCCTGGCTGGAAAAATGTCACCAATTCAATGAGTAAAATGTTGATGAGTTTGGGTTGCTTACACATTTTGGAAAAGTATTCTAAGGCAGTGGTCGGTGAGGGGGCCGACCACGGAGACACCACAGCAGAGTTGCATAAAATTGAGCATAAGGTTAGTGGATATTAATAGTTTAAAAGAACTCTTATATTAAATTGACATGAACAGTAAAAAGATTGAAAATATTCTAAGTATGCCTATCAATGAAAGGTATGATTATTTTATTAGAAAGGTCGCTGAGTTTGAGGAGTTATGGGGTTTATATAATGATGGGTGGGCGTCACTTGGTGGAGCGGATAAAATAGTTTTGCCGTTCTGGCCAGAAATGGAATTTGCAGAACTTTGTTGCACAGGTCAATGGCAAGAGTATAAGCCTAAAGCAATAAGCGTTAGTGATTTTATGCAAAAGTGGATACCGGGTATGATAAAAGATAAAAGATTAATCAATATATTTTATACTCCTGATAGCGTAGATAGTTCTTTAATTGAACCTCAAGTACTACTAAAAGATTTAACTGATGAAATGGAGAAGTATTAATTTTATGAGAGTATTATTTTTTATTCAATTATTACTTTTTGCTTCCGTGGTTGGTATGTAGCAAAAACATCTTACTCTCCGAGGTCGGTGTCCTCACCGACCTGTAGTAAATTGAATTATCTTACCAAAAAAAATGCAAGCCAAAAATTTTAAATACAAAGGGCACCGCAATTTACCCCACAGGCGCAGGACTCCGTCCTGTGTCTTCCTCATTACTACTGCTGTGATTAAATTACACCTACCAATTTGGAAATAGTAAGATCACTATCACTATTTTTATTACCAACCATTTTAGTATGAATTAAATACAGTAAGCTTACTAAACTTAGTGTAAGTTTATACAAAGAATATATCATGAGTACAAGGTATAAGTTTGTGGATAACAGCGCAGTTTATTTTACAACCTCAACAGTTGTAGGATGGACCGATATATTTACCAGGGAACTTTATAAAACAATATTGCTGGATAGCATCCGGCACTGCCAGGTTAATCAAGGGTTAAATATACATGCATGGGTTTTAATGACTAATCACCTGCATACCATTTGCAGTTGTAAAGAAGGCAGAGACCTGGGATTGATTTGGCGGAATATAAAAAGTTTTACCGCCATGAAACTAATAGATGCGATTATCAACAATCAAAAAGAAAGCCGGAGAGAACACCTGCTTCACACCTTTGCGGAAGCAGGTAAAAAAAGCAGCAGTAATTTCAAATACAAATTTTGGGAGCATGAGAATCATCCAGTAATATTGAATACTACAGAAATGTATAACCAGCGCTTAAATTACCTTCACTTCAACCCTGTAACTGCCGGCTTTGTTGAAGAACCATGGTATTGGATATATAGTAGTGGTATTGATTATTTTACCGACAAAAAAGGGATGTTGGACATTTTGATTTTGGATGGGTTTTAATTTGTAGATTAGTAACGAAGAAGACACAGGACGGAGTCCTGCGCCTGATGGTGGGTACTATACTGACTTTGGTGAAACAATGCCTAATCCTTCAAACCTCACATTTGGGCCATTAGCACCTTATACTGGATTTTGGAAATAATTCCTTATTATATATGAAACAAAAATCAGACTATTCAAATGAAATGGAATACATCAAAGATTGGTGTATTACTGTAATAGACTTTAAATTAGAAATGATTGAAACTTCAACTTTAGTAAAGAAGCTTTATGAACCTTTAAAAAAAGACCTAATAAGTAATTTTAGCTCCAAAAATAAAATTATACAAAAAGGTTTTAAAGAAGCATACAGAAGCATGAAAGACGAAGTACGTTATTGGCCCGATAGAATAAGAACTGATTTGAATAATATTTTATATTCTAAATTTGGAGAAACTATAAATCAAAAAAAGGAGGAAGAGATTAGAACAATAATGAAGAGAGGAATAATAAATAATGATGATGAATTTAGAATGGTTGATGAGAAGGTAAATGAAATTTGTCAAACGAATCCCGAGCCTTCTGAATTGAGTAAATTAAATTATCTTCTTTTAAAGTATGAACAAAATAAAAAGTAGTATCGCACATGCGGAAGACTCCGTCCGGTGTCTTCTTGTTACTAAAGCCCAAATTATGATTCACTATGATTTGGTATTATTGCCTGCATTGTAAATGTTCAAATAAATTACAACTGTTGAGAACCTACGCCGGATAGGAGCGGTTACCCCGGTGAGGGTTTTGTGCGGCTGGTTTTGTGCCGGAGTAAAAGCGTATAGCCGGACAGGTGATGAACATTGTACCACAGCCTGCGTACCGGATAAATTTTTCCTTAAAACTGTGGTACGTAAAGACACCGGCCATGGAGATTGCCCTTTTTTAAAATTCATTTTTTAAAACGCCGGTGCTATCTGGGCAAACAAATCAAAATAATAAATCTGTACCTTTCTTTTGTGGTACAACTTTAGCATTAACACCCGCTATTAAACCCTTCTAAAAAATTATGAACCTCACTTTACTCGTTGCGATTATATATATACTGCTTGTAATTATTATTTGCCTTCGCATTGTTTACGAAACCCGGAGCACTACTAAAACAATGGCCTACCTGTTGTTTACTATTTTTATACCGGTGATTGGGATGATATTTTATGTAACCTTCGGAATTAATTACTGGCGCAGGAAACTGTATGATAAAAAGTCGGTGAAAGATAAAAAGATGCTTGAAAAATTAAAAGCAGAAATGCAGGTGTATGCGGCTGAATGCGTTACTGCCACAGATATACCGGTAGGGAATAATAAAGAACTGGCGTTGATGCTTGCAAAAGAATTGAACAGTCCGCTTACACGCCGCAACAAAGTAAAATTATTGATTAACGGTGAGGAGAAATTTCCGGAAGTATTGGAT
>JANMVB010000467.1:0-3311 GCA_031392305.1 Ferruginibacter sp. | reverse complement strand
TCTTTAGCCGGGTTTACTGTAACGGGGGCTGTTGTATCTGTACTATTACTTTCAGCGGATGGAGTGTTGTTATTACATGCAGTAAAAAATAAAGTAGTTGCCAGTAGCAACGCAATTGTTTTGGTCATGTTGGTTGTTTTTAAAATTTTTGAATGATGAAGATCGGAATTAATCCAAAATAAACTTTTGGTTATACATTTAAGTTTTACAAAATGGGCGGATAAAAATCAAATAAGAAAAGCAAACTTGTAAGAATTATTTTGATACCAGATTCCATACAATTTGTACCAGAATGCTTTTATGTTTTTATCTCTTGAGAAAAACAAATTACCTTACAATTTCACCACTTCCCCCATTTTTGCCGAGCGATAAATTGCTTCTACAATTTTAATATCTCTTAACCCTTCTTCACCGGGTACCAGCATGGGTTTATTTTGCATGATAGCAATGGCATCGTCATCCATTTGTTTTGCCTGCTGCCAGGGAACTTCATAAGGGGTGTAAATTTCACCCAATGGACTCTTTCCTTTTAAACCGTTGTAACCGGAATAGGGTGCCATATTGATAGTGCCTTTTTCGCAGGTGATGTCGAGGAAATTTACGTTTTCTCCAAAGCTTGTTTTGATATCTGCAATTACGCCTCCCGGAAATTCAAGACGGGCCACGGTGGTTTCATCAAGGCCATTTTGATAAATTTCCGGCCGGGTAGTGGAGGTTTGGGCAGACAGGATGGAAACAGGTTCCATGCCCGTACCAAGCCTTGCTCCCTGTATGGCATACACGCCCATATCATACAACACACCACCGCCCATTTCTTTTTTTTGCTTCCAGTGATTGGTGCGGTTATCCCGATAACCGGCGGCGCAGTTTAGCTTTTGTACTTTGCCCAGCAATTGCTTGTTTACAATGCGTCTGTATTCGATGGTATGCGGCTCATGATGGAGGCGGTAACCGATGGCCAGCTTTTTTTTATTTTTTGCACAGGCATCAATCATTTCACGGCATTCTTTTTCTGTGATGGCCATTGGTTTTTCGCACCATACATGCTTGCCGGCATTTGCAGCTTTTATCACATACTCATGATGCATGGAAGGTGGCAACACTACATATATCACATCGATATCGGGGTTATTGGCGGCCTGCTCAAAATTTTGATAATTGTAAATATTCTTATCGGGGATATTATATTTTTTCTTCCAGGCTTCGGCCTTGTCGGGGCTGCCGGTGATGATGCCTGCGAGGTAGCAATGCTTTGTTTGTTGCAGGGCGGGTGCCAGCAGGTCGGTGCTATAGTAACCGAGGCCCATTAGCGCAACCCCGAGCTTTTCTTTTTTTGAACTTGTACATGCTAATAATGTTTGTGGGGACATCAGCAATGCGGTGGAGCCTACTGCAATATTTTTAAGTGCGTTTCTGCGGGAGATATTTGTCATTTTTGTAAGTATTGAATTTGGAAAATGTATTATTGTTTCGTTTATAAAGTTAGCGGATTATGCATTCAGTTCGGAGAACCATAATTGTTATTTGTAACACCCTATTTTCTTTTTTTTTCTTGATAAAAAAAAGAAACAAAAAAAATCAAGGCTGCGAATAAAAAGGCTCCCGAGTTCCTCTACGTTCGTCGGGACACGTGAAAATTTCAACATTAGCCTAAAATCAAGGAACTCGCCGCAAGGAGTAAGATACTTTGAAGTGCCTGCCCGGCTCAAACAACCTTGATTTCTTTACGGCTTATGTTGAAATTTTCTAGCACTTTTCATTCGAGGCCGTAGCGATATTTAAAAAGGTTGGCAACTTTAAAAAAGTTGGCAACCTTATGACAAAACTGGTGTAATGGTTTGCAGGCTTTTTAAGTATTTCTATCACGTAATTAATGATCCACATTGGTATAACGTACAAGGGAGTGACACAACGATGATGCCATGTAATACCAATGCCCGTTCCCCGATTATTTTTCTTAAAATGTAGCTGTACTGTTTTATTTTTCTTTGAGTTTCATGGGTTGTAATTTCCAATAAGTGAGGGTGCGCCAGAGCCATTCGAAGGGGCCGAAGCGAAAATATTTGAGCCAGATGGAGGAAAAAATTAATTGGAAAAGCCATACCGCACCTACCACATAATATAACTGGTGAAAGGTGTAGTTATTGTAATGATTAAAGCCATATCCAAAGAAATACCAGGTGCAGATGATGCTTTGCATGAGGTAATTGGTAAAGGCCATTTGGCCTACATTGGAGAGGGCCTTCATAAGCCAGGGTACTATTTTGCTGCGGTAAATAATCATGAGCAGGCTGGCATGCCCAATGCATAGTAACAACCTGCGCAAATCGTACAAAACCCAGTGTGGTACTTTGTAGGTATCCACGTAAACTCCAAAGTTTAGTGAATCTATAAATGCTCCTTTAAAAAATATATATCCAATCGGTATGCCTAAACCGTACCCTACCAGCAGCCATAAACCATAAGTGCCGGTAGAAAGCCTGTTTGAAAAAAAGCCCAGCGTAAACAAGCCCATTCCTACCAGCATCATACTGATCATATCCCAAATTCCATGGTAGGTGCCCCAGGCTTCGTTGCCCGAATTGCGGGGGATAAAATAACTAAAAATTGTGGCGTAACCTGAATGCATTTTCCTTATGTTGCGGTTGCTACGGGCTGTGTCAGGTATTTGGCCTTTTTCAATTTCTTCCCAGCTTGCTTTTGCTTCCTGCTGCTTATCGGTTAGTTTTATTTTTGCTTTTTCGGCGGCTACTGCTTCAAGGTATGTTGCACGGGTGGTACGGGTTTCGCTGTACCACAACATACCTTTAAACATACCGATGGCGATGCATGCAATGCCCATCACAATAAGCCATTTTGCTTTGGTATTGCGAAACGGGTATAGCAACATACCAAACAATCCGTAATAGAAAAGAATATCCCCTTCCCATAAAAGTATGTAAGCATTCAACACGCCAAAAGCAACCAACCACAGCAACCGGCGATAATAATATTCTGCCACTGTTACGCCGCCGGGTGTTTGTTTTTTATTTAGTGTAAATAATATCATGCCTGCGCCAAACAACATGGAAAATAAGCCACGCATGGTACCATCAAAAAAAGTAAAAATTACACCCATGGTACGAAAATCGGTAGTGGTATGCGAACCCCTTAATACGGTATTGAAAACGCTGCCGTCAATACCAAACAACGGAATATTCATAAGCAGTATGCCAAGTAAAGCAACGCCCCTTACTATGTCAACAGTTTGAATGCGGTCTGCCGTATCTACCGGGCGGGGTTGTTGTGCAAAAGGCACAATTGCTTCAGTG
>JANMVB010000463.1:0-1821 GCA_031392305.1 Ferruginibacter sp. | reverse complement strand
TCCTCCCAGTAACATAACTAAGGCAGTTAGTTTCAAAGTTACTTTTTTCATGCGTTTTGATTTGTCTTGGTTAGGTAGACTTACCTCTATAAGCGTTAAGTTTAATGGTTGTATTATGTTGTAAAAATAATAGTTTTATTGTAATGAACAACTAAATTATAAAATCTTGTTAAAAAAAACTAAAAAAGAACTTTTTCAAAGATAATGGCTTTTTTATTCAGAACAATACTGCAAAAAGGTAATATTTGGTGATTTACCTGATTTAAACCCTGAAATTCACCTTTTCAACTGTATTTCTTTCTCAATAACGAGATGAATATGTTGATTATTGTAACCTGTTGAATTTCTGTATTTTTTTCCGGTGTGAGGTAAAAATACCGATTTCTATAATAAATTTTATAAGATTAAAAATCCTTGTGCCAATTATATTTTTCGAAGGATAAACTTCAATAATAAATAATCGTTTGTTCTTTATTGTATGCAAGATTAAAACTCTTGTTCATACTAACCAAAAAAAATATAAAAAATCTATAAAATTATCCCGATTACCTGAGCCCGTGATATAAAAAACTACAGAGTCTGATTATAACCATGGTGTGCAATCTGTTGAAAGTATTACCAGCAAAGAGTTACATTGGCTTTTTATGGACAGACTTTAGTAATTTTTATTCATAGTTCAGGAAGATTCGACCATATCAATATTAATTTATTAAACTAAAAATCAGAACATACTGCCTGATTCAGGCCTTTAAAAAAGTGGCTGCTCAGTTTAAAAAGAGCTTATCAAAAAAATATCAGATTCAGTAGTTATTATCCTTTAAAAAAGCTATGTGCCGAAACACAGCTTAAAAAGCACCATATCTATATTTTAAATCAATGCAATACAGGATAGAAACAATATTTTATAAAGCCCCGAATAAAATATCCCCGGTCTTGATAACAATTAACACTTCATTTTAAAGCAGTTATCCTCTTACCAATTTGCCGCTACAGGTTTAATATGAAGCCGGCATATTTAACTTTAAAAAAAGAGATGGAAATATTTCAATTTCACTTAAAGTCTTTATATTCGCAGCCAATGTAACCTCATATACAATAATTAAGAAAACCTTTCGTTAAAACAAATACGATAAACGAATGAATATGACTAAATTAATTTCCGGTAAAAATGCGATGATCCTTGTAATTGCAGCACTTTCATTAAGTGCCTGTAAAAAAGGAGGTCTTTTCGGCAAAAAGCAAAGCAAGTCATCTGCTACAGGATGGAACTATGATGACAAAAACATGGGAAATTTTCATGTTTCTAAAGTAAAATATCCAAAAGCAGGGCCAGGCTTGGTTTTTGTTCAGGGTGGTTCATTTGTAATGGGTGCCAAGGATGAAGATGTAATGGGTGACTGGAATAATGTTCCACGTCGTATTACTGTTCCTTCCTTCTTTATAGATGAGACAGAAGTTGCCAATGTTCACTATCGTGAATACTTATATTGGCTTGAAAATACATTTTCCGGCGATACTAATATTCTAAACAAAGCTTTACCTGATACAGTGGTTTGGAGAGAAGAGTTAGCTTATAATGAGCCTTATGTAGAATACTATTTCCGTTTTCCTTCTTATAATTACTACCCTGTGGTAGGTGTTAGCTGGCGCCAGGCACATGATTTTTGTATCTGGAGAACAGACCGTGTTAATGAATTAAACCTGCAAACCAAGGGCTATTTGAAAAAAGATGCCATTAAGAGAGAAATGAAAGGCGCCGGCGCAGATGGTTCTTTTAACACAGAAACCTATCTGATGGCCCCTGATCTTATCCAGGGAAGA
>JANMVB010000458.1:0-1983 GCA_031392305.1 Ferruginibacter sp. | reverse complement strand
CCACCCATCAGGTTACCAAAAGTATTGGTATCGTTGGGCAGCACCAGTTCTGTCATTACTACCAATGATTCGCTTGCCTTTTTTTCCATGTAAAAAAATTTCGGCAAAGATAAAGGGATATGGCTGATGTAAGATTTTTTGATGTGTGATGCAGGGAGCTATGAACAGATGATTTTATTTATTTTGTTAACCGGCATTATGCCCTGATTGAGCTTCAATGGCGACGCTCCATTCAAATAAGTACTACTATGAAGCATTGGCTTGCTGGTTGAGTAGTATTATAAAATTGTTGCTTTCTTTTGCATTATAATATTTACTATTCTTACACCTCCCTGGTTATATGCAAACCAATCAATAAAAAAACCGTTGGTTTCAACCTACGGTTTTTTTTTATAAATTTTAGCAGGCTTGTCAACAGGTGCCGGCCATTAAAATATTATTTTCTTATTGTGAGCCTATAAAGGATTCCGGGAGTAGCCGGGTCAGTAGCGGTAAGTACCAGGGTAGAACAATCAAAAGAAGTAATGTCTGCAGAAGCAATATCCGATGCGCCGCCACTGCCATCATCAATGGTCATTTTTCCTGCGGCAGAAATACTCCAGGTACCCGTACTGTTACCTGATGGGGAACATGCTACACCTGCATCCTGGTAGGCGGAAGTGCCATTTACATTCAGCACAATTTTGTCATCCATTTCACATGCATCCAGTTGATTGGTTGCATCCTGGAAAACGCCGCCTGCACCTACTTCAAGTTTTATAATACCGTAGCTGCCCGCAATATTGGCCATGGTTTTATCACAATTTGTGTTTGAATTTTCGTCTTTGCCGCAGGAGGTGAGCAGGCATAATAGAACGACAGGGATTAAGATTAGTGTTTTCATAATTTTTTATCATTGATTAATTGATAGCATAAAAGTAAGGATTAGCAGTTGCATAGAAATAAATAACTGCCATTTATTTCAGAAGCTATTAGCTTGGGTTTACCTTTTATTTTATATGGAAAGGGCTAAATATATTTCATGCATTTTTTCCAGTAAGCTGAAAAGGAAGAAAAATATCCTTCTACTTCCGGGTACATATCATCATATTTTTCACCGGTACCTTCATAATGTGTGAACGCAGGATGTAGTTTATAAATGAGGGGCCGGTTACCGGAAAATTTTTTCAAATCGTTGAAACTGCCTACAAAAATTTGTAAGCCTTCTATATTTTTCGACAGGTCAATGATGAACTGAATTACTTTATTATTTACCGGGTACTTTTCAAAATGGGCAGGCTCAAGTAATAATATCCGGTTAGCTGCCAGCCCTGCATGCCAGGTAGGATCGAGGTTGTAACTGTTGTAAATAAATACCGGTAAACCATCCTGCAATATTGGTGCAGCAGTTTGGGGAAGATAGGTTTGTAATGATAAATTACTTTTACCCTGTAGCGTTTCGGGTATATCCATCCTGGTAATTACCTCATAAGAATTATCTAAAAAAGTTTGCTGCTGATGGCTATGGGTATAGCGGTTTATATTATCCTGGTTGCAGTAATATTTTTTGTAAGAAAAGGCGCCTGCTACCCATTGCCAGCTTAAATTATTACTGGCCAGGTCACCATCCAGCAAATGATAATACATCCACTGCGAGGGCTGCAGCCAATGCGCTTTCGCAATATTGCAGGCAATGGCGCTTACATACATTCTTACATGATTGTGCATGTAGCCGCAGTCATACAGCAACTGAATTTGTTGATCAATCGTTTCAATACCTGTAGCTGCATTTTCAATGGCAGTTACCATTTGGTGGTGTGCCACATCCGGTTGTTCCCTTTTTATATCAGTAAATATTTTATCGCCAATAGATTGCCAAACCCGTTGCCAATATTCCCTCCAGGCGAGTTCCTGCAAAAACTTTTCTACCAGGTAAAGCAACAGGTACTTGAAAACCACCAGCCACGCCAGGTAGAAAAGTTTTTGCAGGAACTCGCCTGGAGG
>JANMVB010000436.1:0-1608 GCA_031392305.1 Ferruginibacter sp. | reverse complement strand
CGCATTTATGATGATACCTAAAAAAGTGTTGGAGCAAATTGGAAATTTTGATGAAAATTTTTTTATGTATGGCGAAGATGTTGACCTGAGTTTCAGAATTCAAAAAGCCGGCTATAAGAACTATTATTTTGCCGAAAGCACCATCATACATTTTAAAGGTGAAAGCACACGCCGGGGCAGCCTCAATTATTTATTCCATTTTTATGGGGCCATGAGCCGCTTTGTTACAAAACATTACAGCGGAGGGATTGTAGGCATCTATTTATTCGCAATCCGCCTTGCAATAAAAATGAAGGCAGTGCTGTCAGGTATAGGTCATTTTTTCAATAAAATTTTTACAATAAAAAATAATGTTGAAGATTACAAGCCTTGCCTGGTGGTGGCAAATGAGGAGGAATATGAAATGGTAAAGTCCATTTTATCCGGTACAGGTTTGTCTCAAAAAATCATTGGCCGGGTTGCCACCACTGAGCAATCACTCGGCGACGCCATAGGAACTTTATCTCAGCTTAGCACATTAATTGCAAGCCACAAAGTAGATGGAATTATTTTTTGTGCCAACGGATTTTCTGTAAAAAAGATTATAGAAACAATGCAGCAACAGTCACCTCAAATAAACTATTGGTTTCATTTACCCGGCACTGTAAGTATTGTTGGCAGCAGCAGCAAAAATTCGTCCGGCCAATATTTTGCTACAGAAAAATCAGGTTCATTTACATAAAGTTCCAATCAATTTATGCGGTTACTTGCAGGCGTTCAACAATTAATAATTATTGTCCCGACGAAGGAGCAATGTTCAACATCGTTGTGTCACTCACTTGTACCGCATACCAATGTGAAACTTTAATTACGTTATATTTAGCCAACATTTAAAATACTTTATTTTTACCGCCCTTAAAATAATTGAATGCAAACAATTGCCGACGAAATAAAAAAATGCTTTTCTGAATTTTCCACTGAAACTATTACTGGTATTGATAAACTACCACAAGCAGGCAGCGAGCGTTATTACTTTCGGGTTCATACTGCAGGCAAAAGCTATATAGCTACTTATGGTGCCAATTTAAAAGAGAATGAAGTATTCATTTATTTCTCCGGCCATTTCAGGAAAAAGAAACTTGCCACTCCCGAAATATATTTTGTAAATGAACAAAGAAATATTTACATACAGCAAGATTTTGGTACAATATCCTTACTCGATAAACTGGAAGAAAAGGGTTTTGTAAATGAAGTATATGAACTGTTTAAAAAAAGTATAGAACAACTGGCCCTGCTGCAAATAAAAGGCCACGAAGGATTGGAGTATAAAAGATGCCTCACCAATTCTTCATTCGGTAAACAGGCAATTCTTGCAGACCTTTTATATTTTAAATACTATTTCCTCGATGCACTCCGGCGGCCGTATGACAAGCAAAAGCTGATAGATGATTTTGAAGCCCTCAGCAATTATTTGTCGCATACCGAGTATAAATTTTTTATGTTCCGTGATTTTCAAAGCCGCAATATTTGTATTAAGGATAACGACAGCGTACACTTCATCGACTACCAGGGTGGCATGAAAGGGGCACCGCAATACGATGTAGCTTCTTTATTGTGGCAGGCCCGTGC
>JANMVB010000313.1:0-4515 GCA_031392305.1 Ferruginibacter sp. | reverse complement strand
TAAAAATTGCCACCAGCATTGCCGGCTTTTATGCGTTGGAATGTGGCGTGAATTATTTGGTAACTACCAGGCAGATTTTGCCGTCCACAATTTTAAAATCAATTGTAAATAATTCGCTCAGTAAAGATGATAAACTATTGCTGACAACATTTGCAAATGCCACCTGGAAGGCAGGGCAGCCCTTTCTTTCTTTAACAAAAATTGGAGATAAAAATTTTACCCCCTTTTATTTTTTAACTGACGCAGACATAGAAAAAGATTGGGTGCAAATAAAAACTGCGGCGGCTTTTTTATTGAAAGAATTGGATGTTTAAATCTTACTTCAAAATATTTCAATCACAGTTTTTTTTATTTTTTGTTCCGGCAATTTAGCCCTGATTGAACATGGTTTTGTCGCACTCACATGTACCTAAAGCTTGTACACATTTTTTGCAATCATAAATCCGATAAACGTATCATAAAATTTTTCCTATCCTATCAAAAAATTGTTTTGCCGGGTTTTCTTTCTGAGGGAATTGTCAAGGACTATCCGTATCTGGAATATATTAATAATTGTACCGACAGTGTGCAGGAACAATTTCTTTATAGATGTAAACTCAGGGGCTGTTGCATTTTTAAAAATGCATTTTTTTATCTTCAAAAAATCATTTTCTGCTTATCATTGGTAAATTCATTCCCATTAAAATATCATACCCACAATGACGCAGGATATTCCTTATCCGCTACCAGTTTATCTACACTTGCTTTTACAACCGGTGCATCTTCTTTATAGGTTACGCCAAACCATTGAGAAGAGGTTGGAATTACTTTAATAACACCTCCCAGGTTTTTTACAAAGTCATCACCAATAATAGGAATAAAAAACTCTGATTTAATATCCTGGTAATTTTCTTTCACAAAAGCCTGGAACAATTTTTCGATGATGCCAAAAATAGAAGGATCAAAGCACCAGAAATTCATAGACACACTTGAATTAAAAGGCACTTCAAGCTTTTGGTCATTGGCTTCATATACAATTACATCGCCTTCACGATAAATTTTAGTTCTTTCATTAATGCTAATCAGTTCCCCAGCATCGTTTACTTCACATACTCCCCTGCTCACTGTGCCATGTTCACTTAAAGTTTTTGCCAATTGGTAACCGATGATTGCCGCCGTTTTTTCGTTGCATTCATTATTTAAAAACCCTGCAGCTTTCTCAAATGAATCTTTACCATAAAAATCATCTGCATTGATAATGGCAAATGGCTCTTTTACTACATTCCTGGCGCAAAGCACGGCATGGCCGGTGCCCCATGGTTTTGTTCTGTCCGCAGGTACTTCTACATTTGGCAAATAAGCATTTTTATCCTGGTACACATATTCCGTAGCTATTTTGCCTTTTAATTTTGGCTCAAAAATGGCCTTAAAGTTTTCTGCAAAATCTTCCCTTATAATAAACACCACTTTACCAAAACCTGCACGAATGGCATCATATATCGAATAATCCATGATCGTTTCTCCACCTGGCCCAAAAGATTGGATTTGTTTCATACTTCCATAGCGGCTCGCCATGCCCGCTGCTAATATTAAAAGAGTTGGCTGCATATTTTAAATGTATAATTGTTGATTAAGTTGCAATTTTGCGAAGCGAAAATAATATAATCGTTCAATATTATACAAAAATGCTTTTCCCCAGTTTCAATGTTTTCAACCAAACGCTTTACGATGAATTATTTAGAGAAAAGCAGGTAGCCCTTTCCGTATTAAGATTAGATCTGCTTCACCCCGTAATTTCCGGAAACAAATTATTTAAGCTTCATTATTTTATGGAGGAGGCTAAAAAAACATCCTGCCAGTGTATTGTTACTTTTGGTGGCGCTTATTCCAATCATTTATTAGCTACGGCCTATGCATGTCAGGCAGCAGGTGTACAAAGTGTAGGCATAGTAAGAGGAGAAAAGCCGTCAATATTATCGCACACTTTACAAAAATGCATGGAATATGGCATGCAACTAAAGTTTATATCCAGGCAGCAATATGCTGAAAGAGAAATGAAATATTTTATCGATGAACTTGATAAAGAATACAAAAAATATTATATCATACCAGAGGGTGGTTATAATCCATTAGGTGCAAAGGGGGCAGCACATATTATGAAACTTGTTGAGGATGATATTACCCATATATGTTGTGCAGCAGGCACTGCCACTACAATTGCCGGCTTATTAATCGGTGCCAATAATCATCAAAAAATTGTAGGTTTCCCAGTACTAAAAAATATAATTGATCTGCAACAGAGGGTTTCCTTTTTAACCAATACAAATAATGATTTTGTTAACCTGCAGATAAAAAATGAATATCATTTTGGTGGATATGCAAAAAAAACACCCACACTTATCAATTTCATGAACAATATTTACAAAGTACATTTGTTACCAACAGATTTTGTTTATACCGGTAAAATGATGTTTGGAGTAATGGATAGTATTAAAAAAGATTTTTTTGAAAAAGGTAGCAAAATATGTTGTTTACATACCGGCGGATTACAGGGTAACTTATCATTGCCAACCGGGGCCTTAATTTTTTAATTGAATTAACATGTCCTTATATTTGTAATTATCACATTTTATTCAATCCTGCGTTTATTTTTATTATGAAATTTATTTTTGCGTTCCTGTTATGTATGATTGGCTTTACAGGCAGTATTATTTGCCAGGATACACTTCCAAGGATTTCAGTAAAAAACCAAAGCGGTAAAATAATAATTAGCTGGAAAAATACTTACGGGGCCAAAATAAATAATATTAATATTCAGCGATCTTACGACAGCCTTAAAAGATTTGTAACTATTGGTACAGTACTGAACCCGTTAAATAAGGAAAACGGGTATGTAGATACCAAGGCACCCTCAGAAAAAGTATTTTATCGTGTATTTGTAGCTTTTGAAGGTGGTGATTATGTTTTCTCTAAATCGCACAGGCCTGTAATAGATACAACTGTATTTATAGCAACAGAAGAATTTACTGAAGAGAAGAAAGAAACGAAACCGATAAATGTAAACCCGGGCTTTGTACCCAGCAAGTTTGTTTATACAGGAAAAGATAATAACGTTATCCTTAATTTGCCCGGCGCAGCCACCAGGAAATTTTCGATAAAATTTTTTGACGAGAATGAAAATCCGGTGTTTGAAGTGAATAGTATCAAAGAACCTTACCTGATAATTGAGAAAGTAAATTTTCTTCATTCCGGGTGGTTTAAATATCATTTGCTCGACAATAATATCATCCTCGAAAAATTTAAATTTTATATTCCCAAAGACAGTAAAAATATCAATAACGGAAAAGAATTAAGGAATAGATGAGGAATGAGTGATGAGTAATGAGTATTTAATATCAGGACTCCTAACATATCGCAAACTAAAATCCATACTTTTTATATTTTTTGTCCAGGCAACTGAGCCCTGAATAAGCATCGTTGCATCGCCCTCTTGTACTTTTGTATATATGGCAGCGCTTTCAATTTGCGAATAACTCTTTAATTTATAAGGGTAAGGAGTTCTGAGTATTTAGTAATGAGTATTGATTTTGATTAAACGACTTACCTCTATTAAAATAATTTACTCAATGTTTTAAACCAGCTACACTTAACACAAAAAAAATGCCAGCGCTAATCGTTAAGCTGCACATTAAAAACCATTTCAAAATTGCGTTTTAATTGTTGCTTTACTTCTTCAACATCAACCTCGGTTTTTAATTCTTTTGCTATTGAAGTCACCTTTTTATTTTCTATTCCACAGGGAATGATATTGTCAAAATAACTCAGATCATTGTTTGCATTGAGTGCAAAGCCATGCATGGTTACCCAGCGGCTGCACCTTACTCCCATGGCGCAGATTTTCCTTTCCTTACCGGGTTCGTTGGGTTGTATCCATACGCCTGTTTCTCCTTTGCTTCTTTCACCGTTAATACCAAAACCAGCGAGTGTTAAAATGATAACCTGCTCAATATCTCTCAGGTAACGGCCAATGTCTGTATAAAACTTTTCAAGGTCAATAATGGGGTAGCCGACAATTTGTTGTGGACCGTGAAATGTAATATCCCCTCCCCGGTTGGTTTTATAAAATTGAATGCCTTTCTCTGCCATCTCCTCTTCGCTGATGAGGATGTTTTTTTGATGCCCACTTTTGCCCAATGTGTAAACCGGTGGGTGTTGGCATAAAATGAAATAATGTGCAGTGTTTAATTCACTTTTTGCCCCGGCATGTATAATTGCAGAAGCTGGCGAATGCAGACCGGGTTGGGTTTCGTTAAAGGCGTGTGAAGGGATGGTTTCTGCCAGCTCAATCAATTCTTTTTCGTGAGCTGGCTGCGTTATTTTAGTGATAGCCGATTTTATTTTTACATTTTGCTGTAAAAGATTTTCCTGGTAATCCCAGGCTGTTTTATAATCGATGATGCCTAAATCTTTGTAGGTTACTAACTGCTTATCCAATGTAATTGGTTTATTTTGCAAAGATAAAGTGAAATGGTGGAT
>JANMVB010000121.1:0-28436 GCA_031392305.1 Ferruginibacter sp. | reverse complement strand
TGTAGCATGCTAACAATCAGTCAGCGTGGCCGGCAAATGCCACCATCTCCCATTCGTAAATTGGTTCCTTATGCAGAGGCTGCTAAAAAAAGAGGAACTAAAGTGTTTCATCTTAACATCGGGCAACCGGATATTGAAACGCCTGAAATGGTATTGGATGCTGTGCGCAACAGTAATTTTAAAGTGCTGGAATACAGTCATAGCGCAGGCAACGAAAGCTACCGGAAAAAATTGGTGGAGTATTACGGCAAGGTGGGCATCCACGTTACGCATGAGCAAATCATCATTACTACAGGCGGCAGCGAGGCAATACTTTTTGGTTTTATGGCGTGTATGGATGCAGGTGATGAAGTGATTATTCCCGAGCCTTTTTATGCAAACTATAACGGCTTTGCAGTGGAAGCTGGTGTAAAAGTGGTGCCCATTACTTCTTCCATTGAAACAGGTTTTGCACTGCCCCCGATAGAGGATTTTGAAAAAGCAATTACGCCTAAAACCAAGGCCATTGTTATCTGTAACCCAAACAATCCTACCGGGTATTTATACAGCAACGAAGAAATGCAAATATTAAAGCAGATTATTTTAAAGCATAATCTTTATTTATTTGCGGATGAGGCTTACCGTGAGTTTTGTTATGAAGGTACACATACGAGTGCCATGCACCTCACCGGGGTTGACGACAACATTGTATTGATGGACACCATCAGTAAAAGATACAGTGCCTGCGGAGGTCGCATTGGTGCCCTCGTTACTAAAAATGCTGCACTCTTAAGTTCGGTAATGAAGTTTGCGCAGGCACGTTTAAGCCCGCCATCTTTTGCGCAAATTTTAGGCGAGGCAGCAGTGGACCTGCCAGATAATTATTTTGATACTACGAGGGAAGAATATAAAAAACGGAGGGATACAATTGTGAAAAGGCTCAATGCAATTCCCGGTGTATTTTGTCCTAACCCCGGCGGTGCATTTTATGCTATGGCAAAGCTGCCCATTGATGATGCAGATATTTTTTGCCAGTGGTTGCTGGAGTCATTTTCATACAAAGGGCAAACGGTGATGCTGGCCCCTGCCACCGGTTTCTATGGCACGCCTGGCCTGGGTAAGCAGGAAGTAAGGCTTGCTTATGTGCTAAATACAACCGCTATCAATTCCGCAATGGATTGTTTGGAAAAAGCTTTGGAAGAATATAAATGGTGAAGGTTTCGTGAATGGTGAATTGTCAATGGTGAAATATTTAAAGAGCTTGGTTGGTCTTAATTTTTTTTATTTGTCCCGGCAAAGAAACTATGGGCATCATCGTTGCATCGCCCTCTTGTACTGAAAATCTTTGGGCAACTTTAATGAACGTTATATAGAAAAACCTAAGGCTTAAAATTTCTTACTCCTTACTCATCACTCATCACTCATTACTCACCACTCATCGTTTTATACTCACCTGCATTGCATAATCATAAGTATCCAATGGGGTGATGGTAATATTTTCAGGTGGTGCAAAGCTTAAATATTTAAGTAATTTTTCTTTAGTAAAACGCTGCGACCAAAAGCCTTCACGGGTTGCCGTAAAACTATCTTCAGGAGTTGTAATTACATTCATGCCCATTTTATTGTACGACTCTTCCTGTTTTAAACGGGTGCTTTCATTATCGATATAGCATGCACCAATAACCAATTTACCACCCGGTAATAAAAGGCTGTATGCACTTTTAAAAATGGTATCAAATTTTTTGTTGCTTGATAAATCAAGTCGTTCACCGGAAGATTGATAAGTTTCAAAAGAGAAATTATCAGGGTAAAAATTACCTGCGGTAAACCAGGTAGTAATTACCATATCATATTTTTTGGGCCATTCGTTTAATTTAACTGCTTCAAATAAATAGGCGTTCACCTTATCCTGTATATTTAAGTCAGCAATATTATTTGTAGAAATATCAACGCATGATTGTGCATTGTCTGTGCCATCGTATAATGCAACCATATCCCAAATTTCTTTTACACCACATAAGTGTTTGGGGATACGAGCATTGCCAATACCAATATCCAATATAGATAATGGCCTGCCTTGTTGTGTTGCCAACCCGGTAATCACTTTTTTTAATTCAATAAACTCCGCCCATTGCGCCTGTATAAGGTGTTCGGATACATAATTAAGGTCGAAGGATTTTTCAATTGTATTTGCATTATCATACATTGCCATGGTTGCTATTATTTTTTATTTATAAATTAATTTATTTTTTGGGCTATTACTACGAAAGTATCAAAAGCATAAGTTTTTCTTTCAATTATTTCTTTAATGCTAAACCCGGCAAGTTGTAAAAATAAAGTTATGTCATCTCTTGTAAAAGCCCGGATAGTGGAGTTGTCTTCTCCGATTTTTGCCAGGCTTCCATCAGCCTGTTCTTCATAAAAAACAGATAACCAGTCGAAAGCCCAGCATTGGATTAGATTAGGCGTCCAAAAACTTTCACGGCAAAATTTCTTTTGCTCAACAGTTGCTCTATGCGTTACTTTACCCTTACCCGTTTGTGGAATAAATCTGTTGGCATCAATAAAATCAAAACATACAATTCCGGGGTCTTTTAAATTATCAAAAATAGCCGTTAGGGTGTTTGTCACTTCTTCATTTGTGAGCAGGTAACTAATGGTTCTTCCGGTAATGATTGCTGAAGAAATTTTTTGTGCTAAAACAAAATCCTGCATTCCTGATTTTAAAAAACAGATGGCAGGATTATTATTTTTTGCAATGGTTAGCATGTCATCACTAATATCCAGCCCTGTATATTCAAAGCCGGATTCCACAAAACGTTGGGCCAGGTTACCAGTGCCACAGCCAATTTCCACCAGCGAGTTACAATTGTATTTTTTCAACAGTTGGTGGTACAGGTAAAACTCTTCTTCATAATTAATGAAGGTTTTATACATGGCATCATACACTGCAGCTAAATTATTATAGAGGTTGTTCATCTGCTTAAATTGCTTTTTCAAAAAGGCTTAATTGAATGCCCTGGTAATGAGTGGGTAAAGCACTGTCTGATATTACATCTGATAACCCCAAAAATGTGAAACCACAGCCCTGGTAATAATCAATCAGTTTTTGATTATCACCCCAGGTATCCATCCGCACAAATTGTTTATCATTTTCTTTACCAAATTGTAATGCCCATTCTAAAATAATTTTTACATAATTATTTCCCCTATACCCAGGTTTGGTAACTATCCGGTGAATATAAATGGAAGGTGATTTATCACGGTCTTTCCAAATTGCCTCATCATTAAATGTTATGGCAAATATGCAAACAATCACCTCATCCACCACCATTTTAAATTGCCGATTTTCATTTATTTCTTTTTCAACAAGTGTCCTGTCAAAGCCCTGCCAGTGCTTATTAAATTTTAGTTTTTGCAAAGCCACTGCATCATCATAAAAATCAAATATTGCATCTATATCATCAGTTGTGCTATTTATTATTTCCATAACTTTTTGATTTAATTCAAAAATACTATAAAAAGAAAAAGGGCTGGCCTCTTTAGAAGACCAACCCATGTATAATTTTTTTTAAGAAGTTTTCTTAAAATTTAATAGTGACAGAACCCTGGAAAATAGTTCCCAACTGGCTAAAGTGTGAACCATTGTATCCTAAAATTCTGTAACGGCCGCTAAATCCTAAAAAGCCTTCCAATAAACTTTTATCAGCAGGATTATTTAGCGTGGCAGCAGCCGCAGCATAATTTGCATCAGTATTTTTTCCTGTTAATTCAAGCTCCCATTTTGGAAGTATATTAAACAGGTTATTTACTGTAACCGAAGCAGAAATTTTATCAGTAAATGCGTAGCCAATATTTAAGTCAGTAACCACAGCAGTTTTAAACACCTGCTTAATATTATTCATCTGGCTTCCACCATTATCTAAATCCTGAAATTTGGTTGGCCCAAACAAAGTATTGTTCAGGTTCAGGCTAAGTTTATCAACGTTATAATCAAAGCCAAGCACTGCTTTGTACTTAGGACGGCTTTCAGTTAACAAAGAAATAATCTGTGCGTTTAAAATAGTAGAGCCTGCATCAGAGATGGCTTTTGGTGTTTGAGGGTTTCCTTTTATTTCATTTTTAATGGCATAGTTTCCGGCAAGGTTTACTCCAAGTTTTCCTTTACCTAAAACTATATTTCTGTAGCTACCTACAAAATCAAGACCTGAAGTATGTGTTTTAATTCCATTGATAAAAAACTGAACACTTACCACACCCGCAGTTTGCAAAATTTTATACAATTGAGAATTAGGGTCGCTGGACGAAATGGATGAACTGTAAACCACCCTGTCTTTTATGGTGATATCATAATAATCTAAAGTAAGACTTAGGTTTTTTGTTGGCTTGGCACCTAATCCTATTGTGTAGTTGGTTGATTTCTCAGGCTTTAATTTGGGGATACCCAGTAAAAAGGCCTGCTTGCTGTTGTTATTAAATAAACCAGATGTTTGTATAAGGCCATTTGAAAAAGAAGCCTGTGTAGATTGAGCATAAATCTGATGTAAAGTTGGAGCCCTGAAACCGGTAGAGAAAGAACCACGAAGTATCAGCGCATCCCCAGCAAGTTTAACACGGGATGAAAATTTATAAACAAACGCTTTTCCAAAGTCACTATATTTTTCACCACGTACTGTTCCGTTAAGCATAAAGCTTTTGGTGATATCATAACTGGCATCAAAATATGCCCCAATATTATAACGGTTAAATGAGCCTTCATTCACCCTATCGATACCTGGAAATGAATTAGCGCCTTCCTTTGAAAAAGAGGCAGTATCACCACCCACAATTTTATAGGTTTCCTTTCTTGCCTCTGTACCAAAACCGATGGCAAAATTATCTGTAAGGCTTTTGCTGATATCAATATTGCCAATCACATTGTAAAATCCATACCCACCTGGCTTAAATGAGGTAGGGCTGCTTTTCAGCAAACTTCTGTTTACGGTATTGTTTACAGCGTAGGATTGTTCGTTACCACCAATGGTAACACTTAAATCCTGTTTCCAGCCATTCACTTCATTTTTAAATCCAAAGGTTGCATTGTAGTCAGTCAGGTCACCTTCAAATGTAGGCACATAACCAATATAACCCTGGTAAACTCCGGCAGCTTTATCAGCAACAAAATCATTTTGCAAAGGTGATCCGGGTGCTCCATAGCTTGATCCGGTATAATCTGGTGCACCAGGAATTGGAGTATGCAATAATCCTTCATCAATTCTCCAGTACGCAGGGCGGTAGTTTGCCTTGCTGTTTACTTTCTTAAATACATAGGCGGCATTACTATAAAACATGCCATTGTCGCCTACAGGGATACCTAAATTATATTGAAATTTTGAAGCTGTAGTAGCTCCGGTTCCATTTACATTATTGGCTGTTGGATATTTTGCCAGATATCTTCTGATGGCATCATCAGTAACCGTATTGCCGCCAAAAGTTGCTATTTCTGTAGGTATATCAATGATTCCCGAACGCACAGCATCATTTTGCTGGCTAAGACCAATGGTATAATTTATAAAGCCTTTTGCGCCAATATTTGCACCGCTGTTTAATGCAAGGCCATAGTTGCCGCCATCACCTTTGCTGGTAACACCACCGGTCATGGTAAGTGAGCTATACTGGTACCTGTCTTTTAAAATAACGTTCATTACGCCGGCAATAGCATCAGAGCCATACTGTGCTGAGGCACCGTCACGCAATATTTCTACATTCTTAATTGCCTCAACAGGTATTGCAGAAATATCAGCTCCTGTTTCCCCCCGGCCAGGCGAAAACTGCACATACAACAATGAACTTAGATTTTTTCTTTTACCATTAATTAAAATCAGTGTACGGCTTGGCCCAAGGTTCCTTATTTCGTAGGGATCAAGCAAAGTACTTGCATCATTTACCGGGGTATTAACTGTATTGAAAGAAGGTACACGGTATTGAAGTGCTTTATCAAAAGTTAACTGCCCGGTGCTTTTAAGGGTGGCAGCATCTACATTATCAATTGGCAGGGCTGTACCTACAGATGAGCGTGGAAGAGAGCGTGAACCAACAACAACAATATCCGTTAATTCTTCACTGGCTACAATCATGATGGCATCAATTATTTTTTCTTCGCCTGCTGCAAGGGTAACGGTTTCTTCAATAGTCTTAAAGCCGGTTGCAGAGAAGGTGATTTTAAATGTGCCTGCAGATAAACTAAGATTATATTTTCCGTCTTTATCAGTAGCGATGCCTTTGCCTGATGGCCTTGCAGTAATACTAATTCCGGTAAGGGGGGAGCCGTCACTTGATACAGTGCCGGAAATTTTTTGCGCCATAATGGTTGTACTAAACAACATGGCAAAGCACAGAAGTGCTGGATGGATAAGTTTTCTCATTGTATTTGTTTTAGTTAAAAATGGTAGTGCAATATAGTCAATTACGGCATTGATGTTCGCTATGGCAGCAACACAGCCTGTCATAATTATGTAAAAAGATGTTTCAACATACAAAATATACTTATACTGCGCAAGGGGTAAAACAGTGAATTAAATTTGTGAGATAATCTGCTCCTATCCCTCCCGAAAAATCGGAACAGGCTTTCCCGAAAAATCAGGATGCTCCCATAGGGGCATTAAAAGTTATATTTATAACGCAATTAAAGATCCCCAATGGTATGCGGTAAAAGTGAGTGACACAACGATGTTGCCCATAGCTGCTGCTTCGTTCGGGCAAAGTATTTCACATTTTTAACCCTTTACCATATTGCTATTTTGCTAAAGCTTTTATTTAAAAAAGAGCAATCTATTGAACCTGCTTAACAATGCATTTTCATTTAATTTTATATTGTAACTATTCAGTCTCAAAAAAAGTTAAAATCGCACCCAATAACAATGGATCAAAAAGAGCTATCTGAAATATCTTCGGAAAACAAAAAGTATCAGGTCAATTTTAAACGCTGGAAACTGAAAATTTATTCCCTATCCTAAGGTCTGTTATGGATACCACTATCAAAAATGACAATAACGTTTTGAACGCCTTACATCTAATCGTTACTTTTAGAACTGAATAGTTAGCAAACTCACATAATTTCATTGGTTATTTTTTCTATAATCCTTTACAAATGACGGCTGTTTCAGCAGTGGATTTATTTATCTTTGTTGTAATGGCCACTAAAGTGAAATCAGCTAAGTCGAAAGCACCTGCAAAAGGATCGCTCAAAACAGAGACAGTAGAAAAAGTACCGGTAAAACAATTACTGAAAGATGAAAGGACCCATAAAATTATGGGTACAGTTTTTTTGCTCCTCACCTTCCTGTTTTTTATTGCATTTACCAGTTACCTTTTTACCTGGGCCGAGGACCAGGATAAGTTTAGCTATGATATGTTGCTTGCAAACGACATTAAAGTGCAAAACCTGCTGGGTACATTTGGCGCTTTTATTTCTGAAATATTTATTCGTCATGGATTTGGTGTTGGCTCCTACCTGCTATGTACTTTCTTTTTTGTGGTGGGTGTTAACTTGTTTTTTGGAAAAAAAGTTTTTTCAATTCCACGCAATGTAAAATACCTCGTTGTGGGGTTGCCACTGTTAAGTATCACCGCATCGGTTATCATGAAAGGAAACAAATTTCCCTTTGGGGGATTTGCAGGTGATAGCAGCAGGGATTGGCTTTACAGAACAATCGGACAGGTTGGTACACTATCTGTTTTGGCAGTAGCAGTGTTGGGGTACATCATCTGGCGCTTTAACCCTGTTTTTAAATTGCCCACCAAAAATACTTTGATGGGTGAGGAAGATGAAGACCAGGAAACTACTTTACCAGGGGATATGGTTTTTGAAACCGCAGATACAAATAACGGGGAAGCTGAAACTGGATTTGATAACAGGGGCAATTTGCTAAAAGGCGATGGTGCCATGTTACCCATACCCGACCAGGACAACCCTTTCCTCAATCATGATATCCAGTTTTCTGAAAAAGAAATTCCGGCAGCAAAAATAAAAGAAGCAGCCACGCTTTCCATTGATACTTCACTGCCTGTAAAGCCATCAAAAAAGCAGGAAGATTTTGTGCCGCTCGAACTGGAGATTAAATCTGTACCCGAAAAAATAAGTGATGAAGTTATTCCGGCTACAATGCCCAAACATCAGGGTATTGATACACCCTACGACCCGATACTGGATTTAAGGGATTATAAATATCCCCACCTCGACTTGCTCGAAGCACATGGCAGCGAAAAAATTGTACAAGATCCAAATGAACTGGAAACCAACAAAAACCAGATCATCAATACGCTCAAAAATTATGACATCAGCATACAAAAAATTTCTGCTACCGTTGGCCCTACAGTAACCTTGTATGAAATCATTCCTGCAGCGGGTGTGCGTATTTCACGTATAAAAAACCTGGAGGATGACATAGCCTTAAGCCTTGCCGCATTGGGTATTCGCATCATTGCACCCATACCCGGCAAAGGCACCATCGGTATTGAAGTACCCAATGCAAAGAAGACCATTGTGAGCATGCGCACCTTGCTATCTTCAGAAAAATTTCAGCACAATAATTTCTCCCTGCCCATTGCCATTGGAAAAAAAATTGACAACGAAAATTTTATAGTTGACCTGGCAAGTATGCCGCATTTGCTGATGGCAGGTGCTACGGGCCAGGGTAAATCTGTTGGGTTAAATGCCATCCTGGTATCACTGTTGTACAAAAAACATCCTTCACAATTAAAGTTTGTATTGGTAGATCCTAAAAAGGTAGAGCTCAGTATTTATAAAACCATTGAGAAACATTTTTTGGCAAAATTACCCGGCGAAGAAGATGCAATTATTACCGATACAAAAAAAGTAGTGCATACCCTCAATGCCCTTTGTATTGAAATGGATAACCGCTACGATTTGTTAAAAGAAGCAGGCTGCCGCAACATCAGGGAGTACAACGAAAAATTTATTGCCCGTAAATTAAACCCGGAAAAGGGCCACCAGTTTCTGCCATTTATTGTGCTGGTGGTAGATGAATTTGCCGACCTTATCATGACAGCCGGTAAAGAAGTAGAGATGCCCATTGCCAGGCTTGCGCAATTGGCAAGGGCAGTGGGTGTGCATTTAATTATTGCTACACAGCGCCCAAGTGTAAATATTATTACCGGTACCATCAAGGCCAACTTTCCTGCGAGGATCGCTTTTAAAGTGAGCAGTAAAATTGATAGCCGCACCATTTTAGATGCCGGCGGTGCAGAGCAGTTGATTGGAAAAGGCGATATGCTTATTAGTTACAACGGCGAGCTCGTACGCCTGCAATGTGCATTTGTAGATACCCCCGAAGTAGATAAAGTGGTGGATTTTATCGGCGAGCAGCGTGGCTATGCCCAGGCCTTTATGTTGCCCGAATATGTGGACGAAAAAGAGATGGAAGGAAAAGATTTTGACCTCAATGATAAGGACTCATTATTTGAAGATGCTGCCCGGTTAATTGTTGCCAGCCAAAGCGGCAGCACCTCATTGTTGCAGCGCAGGATGAAGCTCGGGTACAATCGTGCCGGCAGGTTAATGGATCAGTTGGAAGCAGCCGGTGTGGTAGGCCCCAACCAAGGCAGTAAGGTAAGAGATGTGCTCATAAAAACAGAGGCGGAGTTGCAGGAATATCTTAACAATAGTATCTAATCTGTGGTCTCTGCAAATTTTACTTTTATACAAAAAAAAAGTATTTCCTTAAGACATTGGTATTCAAATCATTTTTTGATCACAGGCATTTGTTTTTCAATTAAGCATCGTTGTGTCACTCCCTTGTACATTATACCTATGTGGTACAATAAATTCTGTCACTTCAAATTTCCACTGAAATACCAGGCGTTATTTTTATATATCTGTTAACTAATCCCAAATTGAAAACTGAAATTTAATTTCCCCTGGCTTTTTAAAAGAATACCTTTGCACCGGTATGATACCCGATTATCCCCATAAAATATTTTCTGACAAGCGCTGCAGCTATACTTTGCTGATGCTGGCGCTTGCCATGGATGCGGTTCTTTAAAATTTTTTCTTCAAAAATTTTAATCACTCTTTAATGCATCTTTTATGTTTACAGTTAACAATGTAGAAAGTAATATTTCTTCTTCCGCACATACAGATTTTCTTCCGCTGCAAGGCACCGATTATGTAGAATTATATGTGGGCAATGCAAAGCAGGCAGCCCACTTTTATAAAGCAGCTTTTGGCTTTCAATCGCTGGCTTATGCCGGCCCCGAAACTGGTATGAGGGATAAAGCCAGTTATGTAATCAGGCAAAATAAACTTACGCTTGTATTAACTACTCCTTTGCGGATTGAAAATGAAATTGCCGATCATATTTATAAACATGGTGATGGTGTAAAATACCTTGCTTTAAAAGTGGATGATGCCACCGCAGCATGGAACGAAACCACCACCCGTGGTGCAAAAAGCTATATGGAGCCGGTAACACTTACTGATGAATTTGGTGAAGTGGTTTTAAGTGGCATACATACTTATGGTGAAACCGTTCATTTATTTGTAGAGCGGCAAAATTATACCGGCATATTTATGCCGGGCTTTCGTAAATGGGAATCAAACTATAACCCACCGGATACAGGCTTGCTTTATGTAGATCATTGCGTAGGTAATGTTGACTGGAACCAGATGAACCCCTGGGTAAAATTTTATGAAGAAGTGATGGGCTTCCGCAATATTTTAACTTTTGATGACCATGATATTTCTACCGAATACTCAGCGTTGATGAGTAAGGTGATGAGCAATGGAAATGGTTTTGTAAAATTTCCCATCAACGAACCGGCTGAGGGCAAAAAAAAAAGCCAGGTAGAAGAGTACCTCGATTTTTATAATGGTGAAGGCGTGCAGCACGTGGCCATAGCCACTGCTGATATTGTAAAAACGGTAACTGATTTACAAAGCCGGGGTGTGGAGTTTTTAAAAATTCCTGACAGCTATTATGAGCATGTGTTGGAACGGGTAGGTACCATTGATGAAGACTTTGCACCGCTGCAAGCGTTGGGAATATTAATTGATCGTGACGAAGAAGGATATTTATTACAAATATTTAGCAAACCGTTACAGGACAGGCCCACTTTATTTTTTGAAATCATTCAGCGCAAAGGGGCACAGAGCTTTGGTAAAGGAAATTTTAAAGCCTTGTTTGAAGCGTTGGAAAAAGAGCAGGATGCAAGAGGGAATTTGTAGGGGAGTTGCTGCCCCGTTCCCTCCCGATAAAAATCGGGACCTTGTTCCGGGGAGGTCTTCGAATAGTCTGCCATTTTAGTTGGCTTTAAATGATACTGTTTAGCCGCAGATAAAAGATCCACATTGGTATAACGTACAAGTGAGTGACACAACGATGTTGACCAATGCTTCATAGCCTGGGCAAAAAAATTTATTTGTAATTGACAAGGTGTACTAAGCCACTCATAAAAATGGCAAAACAATTTTGTGTGTTGAACCTAATTTATTTTTTATGCCCTTTAACAAAACTTCTTTCAATAAAATTGCTATTTTTACGTTCATCTACCAGCAAACCTTTTTGTAAATGAACAACCGGATTTTAAATTTTATCCTTTTCTTTTCTTTCGCAATTTTTGCTACTGCACCGCTCTTTTCTCAAACATCACACATTAGCCTGAAACATTCAGATAAAGGAAATGATTTGTTTGATAAGATAGAAGACTCACTCAAAAAACAATTTGAAGAGAAAAAATTGCAATGGCCGCCACAGCAATTGTACCTGCGTAGTTTTAAATACGACCGCCAGTTGGAAGTATGGGTTAAAGATGGTGGCAAAGGAAATTTTAAATTATTTAAATCATACAAAGTATGTATGCAAAGTGGCACCATGGGGCCAAAGCGTATGGAAGGTGATTACCAGGTGCCGGAAGGCTTTTATTATATCAACGAATTTAATCCTAACAGCAATTACCACCTGGCTTTAGGATTAAACTATCCCAATGCTTCTGATAGATTATTGAGCGATTCCGTAAGGCCCGGCAATAATATTTATATACATGGCAGTTGTGTTTCTACAGGCTGTATTGCCATCAGCGATGCACCTATTGAAGAGCTTTACATCATCGCTTCGCAGGTAAGGGAGCAGGGACAGGATTTTATTCCCGTGCATGTATTTCCCGTAAAATATAGTGTAAAAAAATCACTTGACTATCTTGCACGGGCTACAAAAGAAAATCAAGCACTGCAAAATTTTGCTGTTACCTTAAAAGGCGCATTCGATTATTTTGAAGCCAAAAAACAACTACCGGTGGTACTCATTAACAAGAAAGGGGAGTACATTGTTAATTGATTTTGATGCCGGTTGCTTATTTCTTGTATGTGTTTTTTAAAAATTATTCTATTCAATCCTTGTATATTTTTTAAGAAATTTTTTGTCCGGGCATCGGTAACCTGTAGGATCATTGTTGCGTCGCCCTCTTGTACTTTACATCTATGTGGATCTTTACCTGCATTATAACAAAAGCCTCCCCAATTTTGTCTTGGTTCAATTAATGCAATGCAGGTTTTAAAATTTGCGTTATTAAAAATTACCTGCTTCTTTTACCAGCACCTGTATCGTCTCAGTCGTCTTTTGACTTAAGACCTGAATTTTTCCTGCAGTTAATTTTTTCACTATGTCTTCTGTATAGTGCCGCACGGTGAGCAGCATGCAATTTTTTTCTACCACTACATCAAATAATTCGCTTGCCGCCAGTGCCAGCTTTTCAATTTTCTCCGGCTTATCATCCAGGCAGCACCACAGCGTAATGGCCCCGTTTTGAGAAAGGTTAGGCCTTATTTTGGCAGCAACAAAAAGTTCATGCAGTTTGCTTACAAGGGTATCTTCCACAAAAGAAAAATCTTTTGATTTTAATTGCATCAGCACCTGCTTATCTTTTAATACAATGATGGGCGGAAGATTATTTACCGGCTGATTGCTGATAATGGTACCGGGCAAAGCAGGTTTCAAAAAACATCGTACATGCAATGGGATACCCTTGTTCTGTAAGGGTTTGATGGTTTTTGGATGGATAACCTGTGCGCCGTAATACGCCATTTCAATAACTTCCTGGTAGCTGAGGGTACTTAAAAATGTAGCATCTGCAAATTGTTTGGGATCGGCATTCATTACACCTTCCACATCTTTCCAGATGGTCTGGTTTTCTGCATCCAGCATATTGGCAAAAATAGCAGCACTAAAATCACTTCCTTCTCTGCCAAGTGTGGTACTTTCATTTTCATCCGTAGCACCAATAAATCCCTGGGTAATTATTATATCTGTTTGCTCAAACCATGGAAGAATTGTTTCCGTTACTTTTTGTTGCGTAAATTCCCAATCGATATTTGCATCCCTAAAATTATCATCTGTACGGATAATATCCCGTACATCAATCCATTGGTTAGCGATACCGGCAGTATTGAAGTATTTGCTTACGATAGAAGTACTGAGCAATTCGCCGCAACATACAATCTGGTCATAATAATAATCGTACTCTCTTACCGGCTTGTCGTGTAGCAACCATTCCACTTCTGTAAACAAATCGTTCAAACCTATCTCCCGGTAGCTTTCTTCCGGTAGTCCTGTTAATTGTGTAAACACTTCAATATGTGCCTTTTTAATGCCATCAAAAATCTGCAACGCTTCCTCCTTGTTACCTGCATAAAAAGTGTTCACCACTTTTTCAAGTTCGTTGGTGATTTTGCCCATCGCAGAAATTATGATCAGTATTTTTTCACCTTTAAAAGCCGCAACAATCTCCGCTACATTTTTTATTCTTTCTATACTATTTATACTTGCCCCGCCAAACTTAAAAACCTTCATTGAATTAATTTAGAAATGTGAAAATAAGAAAATGTGCAAATGTGCAAATGTGCAAAAGCAAAAGCAAAAATGGATTAACTTAAAAATCGCAAAGCTATTTATTATTATCTGTTAGATGAGTATTAAAAATTATCACAACCATCAGGCTCTAAGAACCCCCCGAAGGGGGGTAGGGGGCTCGGCGGGCAGGGGCTGGACTTTTTTTTCCTACATTTGAGATTCAAATAAAACCCTCATCTGCAATCAGAAATTAACTATGCAAATAAACCGTAGAGTACAAACACTGGATGAGTTTACCATTCAGCAATTGCGAAATTTTCCCAATGCCACCGGCGAGCTTTCCGGCCTGCTCCGGGATATTGGCCTTGCTTCAAAAAGAGTAAATGTGGAGGTGAATAAAGCAGGTCTGGTTGATATTTTAGGCGATGCCGGTAGTGTAAATGTGCAAGGTGAAGAAGTTAAAAAACTCGATGTGTTTGCCAATAACCAGTTTGTTGGTGTATTGAGGCACGGCATTAGTTGCGCAGGCATTGGCAGCGAAGAACTGGACGATATTTTGGTTTTTGATGATGAAATAAGTAACAACAGTAAATATGTATGTTTATTCGATCCGCTGGATGGCAGCGCCAATATTGATGTGAATGTTTCCATCGGTACAATATTTAGTGTGTACCGCAGGATAACGCCGGTTGGCACGCCAGCCACCATAGCAGATTTTTTGCAGCCAGGTATTAAGCAGGTGGCTGCCGGGTATGTCATTTATGGGTCTTCTACTATTTTGGTTTATGCAACCCGCCGGGGTGTAAATGGCTTTACGTTAGATCCTTCAATTGGTGAATATACTTTAAGCCATCCCGACATTAAATGCCCGCCATTCGGAAAAATATATTCCGTTAATCATGGCAATTTTTTCCAATATGCCGAAGGGGTTAGAAACTATATAAATGAATGCCAGAAAAAGACGGTTGCAAATGGCGGGCCTTATACCCAACGTTATATTGGCAGCATGGTGAGTGATGTGCACCGCAATCTTATTAAAGGCGGAATTTTTATGTATCCTGCCCTGAAAGATAAGCCCGGCGGCAAGTTGAGGTTGCTATATGAGTGCAACCCCTTTGCATTTATAGTAGAAGTAGCAGGCGGTGTAGCAACAGATGGCAGGCAACGGATTTTAGATATTCAGCCAACACAAGTACATGAACGAACTCCTTTTTTTGTGGGCAGTAAAATGATGATGGAAGAACTTGAAACATTTATAACAATAAAATAATAATTTATGGCTAAGTTAAATGCTATTGGACTCAACGATAAACTCTCTGTTGAGCTGGCAGAAAAATTAAATGAATTACTCGCTAATTACCAGCTATTTTATATGAATGCACGGGGATATCACTGGAATATAAAAGGGGACAAATTTTTTGAATTACATGTAAAATTCGAAGAATTATATACGGATGCAATTCTTAAAATTGATGAAATAGCAGAACGGATACTAACGCTTGGGCATACACCTTTGCATACTTATAATGATTACCTGAAAGTGTCAGCTATAAAAGAAGCAAAAAATGTAAGTGATGGTAAGAAAGCTGTTGCAACAATACTGGAAGGTTTCAAAGCATTGTTACAAATAGAAAGAAAGATTTTAGAACTTTCTTCAAAGGCAGGTGATGAAGGTACCAATGCTTTGATGAGTGATTATATACGGGAGCAGGAAAAAAGTGTATGGATGTATTCAGCATATTTAAAGTAATTCCGATAAATTTCAGCCCTTTAATTGAGTAAGTAATGGTATCAATCATAGACTTTGAAGATAAATACGCACCCGCTTTTAAATCGCTTAACCTGGTATGGCTTGATAAGTTTGGCTTAACTGAACCTGCCGACCTGCTGATGCTCAACAATCCGCGGCAGCAAATTATTGATACCGGCGGATGCCTTTACCTGGCCACAGCAGGGGGCGAAATAATTGGCTCTGCTGCATTAATAAAAGAAAATGCTACCGATTACGAACTGGCAAAAATGGTGGTGGCGCCTGCCTTCCAGGGCCAGGGAATCAGCAAACTATTGATTGAAAAATGTATAGCAAAAGCCAGGGAGCTGGCTGCCCTCCGCATATCTTTATTATCAAACAGCCAGTTAACCACCGCCATTGCTTTGTACGAAAAGTATGGTTTCAGGCATATCCCCATCACCAATTCGCATTATGTAACGGCAGATGTTATGATGGAAATTTTATTATAACTTTTAATTGTCACTTAATTTAACCATCTGCAATAAATTGCACCCGATATTACAAACACCACCATGCAAAAAACCATCATCTCCGTTAAAAATTTAAAAAAGAATTACGGTAACTTCGAAGCAGTAAAAGGTATTTCTTTTGAGGTATTTGAAGGAGAGATTTTTGGGTTGCTTGGTCCCAACGGAGCAGGTAAGTCTACCACGCTGGAAATCATTGAAACCCTGCGGGATAAAACCAGCGGCGAAGTAATGGTAGATGGCATCAACCTGGATACTGACCCCGGCAGTATCAAAAAAATAATCGGCGTACAGTTACAAACTTCCGGTTTTTACCCCGGGTTAAATTTGTTGGAACTTATCGAACTCTTTTCAGGGTTGTACAACAGGGAGGTAGATGCAATGGAATTGCTAAAGCTGGTGAACCTGGTAGATAAGGCAAAGAGCAAATATAAAAACATGAGTGGTGGCCAAAAGCAACGTTTCTCCATCGCCACTACACTCATTAATAAACCCAAAATTGTTTTTCTTGATGAGCCCACTACCGGTCTTGATCCGCAGGCACGGCGAAATTTGTGGGAGCTTATAAAAGACATAAGGGATAAGGGCACCACGGTAATCATCACCACACATTATATGGATGAAGCGGAGCAGTTGTGCGACCGCATTGCCATAATGGATGAAGGAAAAATTATTGCCTTAGCTTCGCCGGATAAAATGATCGACGACCTGGTTGCCACCGGTTTTGAAAGGCCAAAACAGGTAAAGGCGGCCAACCTAGAAGACGTTTTTATCAGCCTCACCGGCAAGGAAATGAGGGAAGAATAAAATTTATCAATTATTATAAATAAAACAAACAAATGAAGCAGTTTTTTCTATCAGTAGTTATTTCAACATGCGCCATGGTAGCTGTTAATGCCCAGGCAACCACAAAAAAAGCAACGCCAAAAACCAAAGCAGTTGCAGCAAAACCAACTGTTGCCCTGTTAAAGAATTCAAACGATTCATTTAGCTATGCATTGGGGATGAATATTGCCAATAATTTAAAGCAACAGGGTATTGATAAAATCAGCAATGCCGCCATGCAAAAAGCATTGGATGATGTATTTGCTATGAAGAAACCTTTGCTCAACGATCAGCAGGCAAATATGTGCATTCAGCAAAAACTACAGGAGAATATGTCGAAAAAAAATGAAGTGGTGAGGGCAAAAGGAAAAGCATTTCTGGAAACCAATAAAAAACGACAGGGTGTGGTAACACTGCCAAGCGGATTACAATATGAAGTGATTATGAAAGGCGATATGAATTCGGCAAAGCCAAGGCTGCAGGATACAGTGGTAGCGCATTACAGGGGAACATTGATAGATGGTACACCGGTAGATAATTCATACGACAGGGGCGAACCGCTAACCAGGGAAGTTACCGGTGTTATCAGTGGCTGGACAGAAATTTTGCAGCTCATGCATATCGGCGATAAATGGCGGGTATTTATACCAAGCGAACTGGGCTATGGTGAAAGGGGCTCAGGTGCTGTACCCGGCGGTGCTGCATTAATTTTTGAAATGGAATTGATTGGTATAAAACCTGGCACCACAGCAAACCAATAAAACAACATTTTATAAACCAATTCACACCTTCATTTATGGAAGAAGATCTGCGTTATCCCATAGGTAAATTTGAACCACAGCCATTTTCTGAAAAGCAATTACAGGAATGGATAATCGACATCAAAAATTTACCGCTTCACCTGGAGTATTCAGTAACTAATTTGGATGAGGCCCAGGTTAACACCCCATACCGCCCCGGCGGGTGGACGGTGAAACAACTGGTGCACCATGTGGCCGATAGCCACATGAATGCCTACATCCGTTTCAAATTGGCGTTAACCGAACACAACCCCACCATAAAACCTTATGATGAAGCGGCATGGGCCAATTTAAGCGATACGGCCAACCTGCCATTTAATTTATCACTTACAATTTTGCACGCCCTTCATGCCCGCTGGGTAGAAATTTTAAAACATATCAAGGCAGAAGAATGGGATAAAACCGTCTTTCATCCCGAGCACAAAAAAGAAATGACCATTTGGTATTTGTTGGGCATGTACGCCTGGCATAGTCGCCACCACACGGCCCATATTACTACGCTGAGGGAAAGGATGAAATGGTAATAGTTTGCGGTTTTAAAAAGTAGTTTGGGCGTGCCCCTACGGATCGGGCTATCCGTTGCAAGTACGGCACAAGCCCACGCACAAATCCTCACCGGGCTTTCCACTGCTATCCCTCACGCAGGCACCAGTCAGTATTAAATATACAAAGCGGCCAGGTGGTTGTAAAAGTTACTTACTTAATTATTTTGTGTACTGTTTTTTAATTCATAATTATACTGAAAGAAATTCAGTACAATCTTTTAATACATCTTCATGAAGTGGAAAAAATTATCATCCGAATACATTTCTAAGCATCCCTATTTCAATGCCCGAAAAGACACCTGCGAAATGCCCGATGGAACAATTGTTCCAGCTTATTATGTGATAGAGTTGCCTGACTCTGTATGTGCCCTCGCAATTACAGAAGATGATAAAGTATTACTGGCTAAACAATACCGCCACCCTGTAGAAGAAACACTCCTGGAATTACCCGGCGGTTTTATTGATAAAGGCGAGGAGCCCTCCCAAGCCATAGCCCGTGAATTGCTGGAAGAAACAGGCCACGAATTTTCAATGATTGAATATGTAGGCAAGGTTGCTGCCAACCCTGGCGTATTAACCGGCTACACTTATTTATACCTGGCCCGGGGCGGTAAAAAAGTAGCCGCCCAAAGCCTAGACGGTCAGGAAGAAATAGAAGTATTGTACCTGCCCCTGCAGCAAGTGAGAGATATGTTAGTTAACAACGAGATTGTGCAGGCACTGCATGTAAGTTGCTTATTGTATGCCTTTCAAAAACTGGATGAGAAGAAGGGATAGGGAGGATGGATTTCAAATCTAATAAAATTTATCATCGTTCCATTTTGTAGGGTTATTGATGATGTAGGCAGAAATATTTTGATAAGCACGTTCATCACGAATGATATGTTCGTAATAATTTCGTTGCCATAGTTTTCCCATTGTAGGGGCAGGGCTTGCCCCTGTTCCCGTCCTTTCACCCCATTCATTTTTAAACACTAGCCAAACATTCATTAGCCACCAGGGATTTATAAGCCCCCACAACATCGCCAATTGTGGCAGGGGCAGAGCTTGCCCCTGCCGTGGTATCATTTGAGGCAGCATCTGTATTAAAAAAATCAGTGGTAATTGCACCCGTAATAGTTGCATCTGTGTTAGGCGTCTCCGTATTTGGTGCATCCGTTTTTGGGGCACCCGCAAGGGGTGCCCGTACTTCATTCAAAATAATAATGCCGTGCATGTGATTGGGCATTATTTGAAAAACATCCAATTCTGTATTAAAAAAACGTTCGGGTAATTTCAACCATTGGTTGTACGCAATTTGTCCGAAATTGTTTAATAGCATTATGGGTGTGATGTTATTGGTTACGCTATTTACATTACTTGCATCTGTAGGTTGGGCACCCGCGAGGGGTGCCCCTACCTTGCCAAACCTGCATACCATATTCTGACAATAAATTGTAATGAAATACAAACCTGCTTGTGAATAATCATAACCTTGCAAACGTATGGACCGGCGATGATGAATTTGTGGATTGTATTTCATTTAATAATTTTAATTATTATTTGATATCTTTCTCTACCTCTCCCACTAAAAATACACTGCCACAAACAATAATAAGGTCATCACTTTTAGCCTGTTTTTTTGCGAATGCAATAGCTGCATTTACATCTTCAAAAACCAATCCTTTTAAATTATATACTGCAGCTAATTCCTGTAAAGTTGCAGCAGCCAATGCACGTGGAATATGTGCATTGGTAAAATAATAGTCCGCATCTGCCGGCATCATCGATAATACTTTCGATACCTCTTTGTCCTTCACCATACCCATCACAAAGTGAAGTTTTCTGTTATACTCTTCAACAACTCCATCCGCCTGGTATGCTAAAGCCTGGTTGAGTACCTGCTTCATGCCATCTTCGTTGTGCGCCACATCCAATACTATCATTGGGTGCTCAGATACAACATCCCACCTGCCCTGCAGACCGGTTAATTTTTTCACGTTGGCAAGCGCAAATTTTTCAGCTTCATTTTTAATGATGAACCCGAGGTTTATTAAAATGCCTTCAGCACATAAAACAGTCCTTAAATTTTTGGTTTGATATAAACCGTTGAGGTCAAGCGAAAAATTTTCTGATTCATTGTTGGCAATATTTTTTACAGCACAATCTAATTGCAGGGCAGTGGATGTTATACCGTAAACCTCATATTCATGTTGTGCAAAATGAATGGGTGCATTACAACTGGTGGCTTTATTTACAAATACAGCTTTTGTTGCATCGGAATATTCTCCAATCACTACGGGTACGCCAGGCTTAATGATACCTGCTTTTTCATAAGCTATTTTTTCAAGTGTGTCGCCCAAAATATTAATATGGTCGTAGCCGATATTGGTAATGATTGAAAGTATGGGAGTGATAATGTTGGTGCTGTCTAATCTTCCGCCGAGACCCGTTTCTATAATGGCAATGTCCACTTCTTCCTGTGCAAAATATTCGAATCCCATGGCTACTGTTAATTCAAAAAACGAAGGCTGTATTTCATCGGAAATATCTTTTGTACGTTGCACAAAATCCACCACAAATGCTTCACTCACCATCTCACCATTTATCCTGATGCGTTCCCTAAAATCTTTTAAATGAGGTGATGTGTAAAGCCCGGTTTTATAACCTGCCTGTTGTAATATAGCTGCAAGCATGTGACTGGTGCTGCCTTTTCCATTGGTGCCTGCAATATGAATACTCCTGAATTTATTTTGCGGATGATTGATGGCTTTACATAAAGCAATGGTATTGTGCAGGTCTTCTTTATACGCTGCAGCACCTATGCGGCTAAACATGGGCAGGTGGGCATACAGGTATTCAATTGTTTGCTGATAAGTCATTGCTGCAAATATAATAAGAAGGTGGATGGTGTGGGGTTTAGGGTTTATGGTTTACAGTTTTGGGTTCTGTAATATAACAAAGGAGACGTAGATTAGTTAGGATGTAAACTATGCGTGAGCGTTTTTATTAAAGCCTGTTTTCTATTTTATATTGCAGGTAAAGCTCCCCATAGGTATGCGGTACAAGGGAGTGACACAACGATGATGAACAGAGATAAAATGCTGGTTAAAAAAAATTTAAAAATATTAATTTTCCGTTATCCTTCAACCTTGCGGCGCCTCTTAATTTTCAATAAAATTAAACTGCACCACTACCATGCTTTCATGATCGGATTTATCAAATTTTACATTTCGCAGGTTATTGCTAATTGCAGTGGCATAAGCCTGGTTGCGGGTGCTGGAGTTTTTTGCAAAGCCTGCAAAAGTTCCGCTGCCGGAGGGGGCAACTTTTATATTTGCATAGATGGTAGCCTTTGCAAGGTCGCCGGTAAATGAATAAAATTTAATAATTTTTCTGCCACCGCTAATCACTCTTGGGCCACCGCTTTTTCCACCCGGTGTATTGCCATAACTATCAGCCTTACCCGAAGGATCGCCGGCATCGCCTGTGCCGCCGGGTTTATTTCCCTGCGATTTAAAACCATTGTCTTGCGTGGCACCATTACCGGCTCCATTGCCGGGGCCATTGTATGTAAATTTTGGCTTTTGCGGTTTGGGTGCAGGTGCTGTTACCGGCGCAGGATTGCTTGTTTTAACGGGTTGCGTAACTGGCTGCTTCGCTATATTTACTGCTTTGGGAGTTGGCTTTGTTGGTTTTATAACAGGTGCCGCATCTTCTTCGGCATTGTCATCTGGTTGTATATCTTTTGCAGGCTCATCATTGGTTGCTTCAGCCTGTTGTTGCTGTGGTGCAGCCTGTTCCTGCGTTGGTGACATTTCGCCTTTTATCAACGGCTGTTCTTCACCAAATCCTTCTTCATTGTTTCCGAGATTAATTTCTAACAAATCCTGTGTGATGGGTTGTGTGGGCAGCAATATTGGCCAGGTAATAAAAAATGCCAGCAACAATAACGCACCGCAAATGACAGCGGTGTAGCTGAATGCTTTTTTATTTTTTTCTGCTTCAAAAGTGGAGTGCATGCTTACATTGTATGTCATACCAAAGTTATCTTATTAAAATTAAACGATGTAATACCATGCCAAAATACACAGGCACTGTTAAAGCTTTAACAAAATGTTTTTGATACTTTTTTTTATTTACATGAACTGCTTTAAGTTGACTTATAATTTCTTTGCCCAAATAATAAACTGCCGATGCGTACCAGGTTGCTGCCTTCTTCAAGTGCAATGTGGTAATCTCCGCTCATACCCATGCTTAAAATAGAAAATTTAAAATTTGCCATGCCGGGCAATTGTGCAGTTGAATGAAACAACTTTTTTAAATATGCAAATTCGCCCCTCACCAAATTATTATCATCGCTAAAAGAAGCCATACCCATCAGGCCGGCAATATGTACATTTTTTAATTCGTGCAATTCGTTTAATTCGTTTAATTCGTGCTCATCAAATCCAAACTTTGTTTCTTCTTTTGAAATATGTATTTGCAATAAACAATCAATGATGCGGTTATTTTTTCCCGCTTGTTTATTTATTTCTTTTAAGAGGTTAAAACTATCTACACCATGTATCAGGTGAACAAAGGGTGCTATGTATTTTACTTTATTGCTTTGCAGGTGGCCAATAAAATGCCAGCGGATATCGGCAGGCAAAGCAGCTTGTTTATCTGCCAGTTCCTGCACATAATTTTCTCCAAAATCACGTTGCCCTAAATCGTATAAAGCCTGGATATCTTCAACAGGTTTTGTTTTGGAAACAGCTACCAATGTTGCTTTACCATTTAATTCCTGCTGCAGTGCTGTATATTTTTCTGTATTGATTGCCATAAATGAGTTTCACACAAAGACGCAAAGTTGCAAAGACGCAAAGTGAAAAAATAAATGCAAAGAATTTTCATTACTTGCACGCTGAAATTTATTTGAAATATTCTTACAAGAATTAGCACATTAGCAAATTAGCACATCAGCTAATTATTTTAAAATGCTCCTGCTTATCACAATCCTTTGTACTTCACTGGTGCCCTCATATATCTGCGTAATCTTTGCATCTCTCATCATCCGCTCCACATGGTATTCTTTTACAAAGCCATATCCTCCATGAATCTGTACAGCTTCAGTTGCTGTCCACATCGCAGTTTCTGATGCATACACTTTTGCCATGCTGCCACTAACCGTATAGTCTAAGTGCTCATCTTTTTCCCAGGCAGCTTTAAGGCAAAGCAGTCTTGCACATTCAATTTTTGTAGCCATGTCTGCCAGCTTAAATTGAATGATTTGGTGGTGCATAATTTCTTTACCAAAAGCCTTACGTTGTTTGCTGTATGCAAGCGACCTTTCATAAGCCCCTGCTGCAATACCCAGCGCCTGCGAGGCAATACCAATACGGCCCCCCGCCAGTGTTTTCATCGCAAACTTAAAACCGAAACCATCTTCTCCAATGCGGTTTTCTTTCGGCACTTTTACATCGTTGAAAAGTATGGTATGCGTATCACTGCCACGGATTCCAAGTTTATTTTCTTTGGCCCCCACTACTACGCCGGGCCAGTTTTTTTCTACAATAAATGCATTGATGCCACGGCTCCCCTTGCTTACATCCGTTTGTGCAATTACCAGATAAGTGCTTGCACTACTTCCATTTGTAATCCAGTTTTTTGTACCATTCAGTAAATAAAAATCACCCTTATCTTCCGCAGTTGTTTGTTGCGAAGTAGCATCACTGCCTGCCTCTGGTTCACTCAATAAAAAAGCGCCAATATGCAGCTCACCATCTTTTTTTCCCTGCGCTAAAGGCACCAGGTATTTTTGTTTTTGTTCTTCATTACCATATTCCTGCAGGCCATAGCAAACCAGGCTGTTGTTCACACTCATGCACACACTTACGCTGGCATCCACCTTGCTTATTTCTTCCATTGCCAGCACATAGCTAATTGTATCCATACCACTGCCGCCGTACTCGGGCTTCACCATCATTCCCATAAAACCCAGGTCGGCTAATTTTTCAATTTGTTCTTTTGGAAATTTTTGTAATTCATCTCTTTCAATTACGCCGGGCAGGCATTCGTTCACCGCAAAATCACGGGCCGCTTTTTGTATCATTAAATGTTCTTCAGAAAGTTGAAACTGCATAGCTTTAATTTAGGCAACAAAAATAAGCTTTCAAAACTACTGCCTGTTAGTTTATGTATTTTTTTGTGACCGGGCAAATGAGCCCTGATTGAACTGCGGTGGCGACGCTCCGTTCAACTTCACCTTACTATTTTCCGGTAAAATGTGAATAAATATTGCAACCTGCTTTTAAAATTGCAGGTAGTATAAAAACTGCAGACTTAAAAACATGCTCATCTTTATTTTCTATACTAATTCCTTTAGTATTGCTATATTTGATACCCAATATGTATGCAATAGTAGATATCGAAACAACAGGTGGTTATGCCTCCGCTTATGGCATCACCGAAGTGGCTGTATTTATACATGATGGCAAAAGAGTGGTAAAACATTTTGAAACACTCATCAATCCAAATCAAAACATTCCCAGGTACATCACAGTACTCACCGGTATCGACAACAGCATGGTTGCCAGCGCACCCGCCTTTGATGAAATTGCTGAAACTTTATTTGAGTTGCTGAACGATAAAATTTTTATAGCACACAATGTAAACTTCGATTACTCTTTTATAAAGCACCATTTAAAAGCGGCAGGCTTTGAACTTACTGCAAAAAAAATATGCACCGTTCGCCTGGGACGAAAAATATTTCCGGGCCTTCCATCTTATAGCCTGGGCAACCTGTGCCGCTCACTTCAGTTGCCAATTGAAAACCGCCACCGTGCCGGTGGTGATGCAAAAGCAACTGTACAATTATTTGAACATTACCTGGCAAATGATGCTGATGATCATATCCAACAGATGCTGAAAAAATCTTCTGCAGATCAGTGGCTGCCCCTGAATTTAACAAAAGCAGATATCCTCAAATTGCCCGCCGGGACAGGCGTTTATTATTTTCATGATGCAAAGGATAAAATTATTTATGTTGGCAAAGCCATCAATATTAAAAAAAGGGTGAGCAGTCATTTCACCCACAATGATGCAGACAGGAAGCGGCAGAATTTTTTACGTACCATAACCAGGATCAGTTGCAAAGAATGTGCAACAGAACTCGAAGCGATTGTATTGGAAAGTACAGAGATTAAAAGGTTATGGCCAAAATATAATTACAGCCAAAAGCAACCTGCCCAAAAATTTGCCTTGTATATGTATGAAGACAGCCGCGGCTATCTGCGCCTCGCCATTGATAAAAGAAAGAAACACCTGCCACATTTATACGGTTTTAATTTGTTGCACGAGGGGCTGGTAATGCTTAATAAAATGGCAGCCGAATTTGGACTGAATGAAAAATTATGCTTTATAGATAAAACTGCCTTTACAGAAAATGAGTATAATTTATTGGAACCGCCAACTGTTTATAATGAAAAAATTAAGTTAGCAGTTAAAGCATTGGAGGACCAATTACCCACCTTCGCAGTAATGGATAATGGCATAAAAAAAGAAGAGCGGCTTTGCCTGCTGATTGAAAGAGGAAGTTTTTGGGGTATGGGCTATATACCTTACAACATGCAAATCAGCAGCACGGCCGATTTGAAAAACCTGCTTGTTCCTTATGCCGATAACGATACCATTCGCAACAGCATTTATTCATTTGTAGAGCAAAATCCCGGTAAGCGTATTGCCCTTATTTATTGATCTCTGCAGATCTAAAAAATAAGCGGATGCAATTTTAAAACAGTCCGTTATTTATACCACACTTATGGCAAAGCGATTGAATATAGTCGCCAAATGTTGACATCTTCATGTTTTTTATTTCAATGCACAATGCTATTTTCGCAGCCCAAAAAGAAAATTATGTCTCCATTCATACAACCGATTGCCCAAAAATTAAATATAAAATTACAGCAGGTAGAAGCTGTATTGAATTTACTGGAAGAGGGCTCCACCATACCTTTTATTGCACGTTACCGCAAGGATAAAACCGGCGCATTGGATGAGGTGCAAATTCAACAGATACAAGACGAAGCTAAATTTTTAAAAGAGTTTACAGAGCGCAAAATCTTTATTGAAAAAACAATTACTGAGCAGGGTAAAATGACAGAAGCCCTGCAGGATAAAATTAATAAAGCAACCACCATCGCCGGGCTGGAAGATATTTACCTGCCCTATAAACCAAAGCGTAAAACAAAAGCACAAACGGCAAGAGAAAATGGGTTACAACCGTTGGCTGATTTATTGTTATTGCAAAATGAAATTGATTTACTCACAGAGGCTGCAAAATTCATCAATGAAAAAGTTACGGATGCAGATGCAGCATTGCAGGGCGCAAGAGATATCATTGCAGAAACCATCAATGAGGATGCACAGGTAAGGGCTAAGCTCAGGAGGTTGTTTGAAACAGAAGCCACCCTCCAAAGTAAAGTGGTAACCGATAAAGAAACTGAAGGCATTAAGTACAAAGATTATTTTGATTTTTCTGAACTCATTTCCAAAACGCCTTCGCATAGAATTTTAGCAGTATTGCGTGGTTTTTTAGAAGGCCACTTGCGGATTGCCATTTCTCCTGTTGAAGAAGCTGCATTGGAATTGATAGAAGGCCAGTATTTAAAAGGAATGAATGCATGCAGCGACCAAATCAGGAAGGCCGTAAAAGATGCCTACAGAAGATTGTTGCAGCCCAGCCTTGAAACCGAATTCAGGACTGCTTTAAAAACAAAAGCAGATGAAGATGCCATCAATGTTTTTGCAGAAAATTTACGCCAGTTATTATTGAGTTCCCCGCTTGGCAGTAAAAGGATTTTAGCCATCGACCCCGGCTACCGCACCGGCTGCAAAGTAGTATGCCTTGATGAAAAAGGTGAACTACAAAAAACCGATTTGATATTTCCTCACGAGCACAACAGGGTGGCTGCGGAAGAAATTAAAATTAAAAACTTAGTGCAGCAATACGGCATAGAAGTATTTGCAATTGGTGATGGCACAGCCGGCAGGGAGACAGAGCAATTTATAAAACGCCTCAATCTCGGCCTGCCTGTATTTTTAGTAAATGAAGATGGGGCCTCAATTTATTCTGCTTCGGAAATTGCCAGGGAAGAATTTCCGAATGAAGATATTACGGTACGTGGCGCAGTAAGCATTGGCCGCAGGCTGATGGACCCCTTGGCAGAACTGGTAAAGCTTGACCCTAAAAGTATTGGGGTAGGGCAGTACCAGCATGATGTAAACCAGTTCAGGTTAAAAGAGCGGCTCGACGCTACAGTTATTAGCTGTGTAAATAATGTTGGCGTTAATTTAAACACGGCCAGCAAGCATTTGCTAAGTTATGTAAGCGGTATCGGCAGCACGCTTGCAGATAATATTATAAAGTACCGCAACGAAATTGGCAGGTTTGAAAACCGCAAACAATTATTGAAAGTGCCGCGGCTTGGTGGCAAGGCTTACGAGCAGTGCGCAGGTTTTTTAAGGATAAAAGAAGGTAGTGACCCCCTGGATAAAAGTGCGGTACACCCTGAAGCATACCCGGTGGTAGAAGCAATGGCCAAAGACCTTGGCGTAGAAGTAAAAGCATTGATTGGCAAAGAAGAATTGCTGAAAACTGTTGAAGTAAAAAAATATACCACAGAGCAAATTGGTGAACTAACGATTAAGGATATACTCACCGAATTAAAAAAGCCCGGCCTTGACCCACGGAGTGAAGCCCAGGCCTTTGAGTTTGCAAATATTTATGGCATTGATGATGTAAAAGTGGGCATGGAAGTACCCGGCGTGGTAACAAATATTACACGCTTTGGTGCATTCATCGATATTGGTGTAAAGCAGGATGGGCTGGTGCATGTGTCTGAAATTTCGCACACTTATATCACCGATCCCAACGAGGTTTTAAAACTAAACCAGCAGGTAAATGTAAAAGTGCTGGAAGTAGATACCGTAAGAAAAAGAATTGCATTATCTATAAAACAAACGCTGGAAGCACCCGCAAAAAAGCAGTATCCAAAAGGCAACTTCCAATCAAATAAACCTTTTGCACAAAGCAACCAGCCTGCTAAAAAGCCCATTGCCGAATTACCCATGAATGATGCGCTGGCAGCGTTGAAGCAAAAGTTTGGCAGGTAGTTTTTGGTAAGTATCGGTAGCCTGTTTATTTCATTTTATTATTGTCCCGG
>JANMVB010000122.1:0-22673 GCA_031392305.1 Ferruginibacter sp. | reverse complement strand
AAAGTAAAACCTGCGTTTCAACAGTCATCACTTTCAGGTAGTTATTATACCAAAAAATAAATATTCTCATGATAACTCATTGAAAAAAATTTATTACGGGCTATGGACTTTGGTAATAAAATCAGCATTTGTTGCGGCTATGCACTACAAGTCCGGCACGGGCCAACGCACAAACCTTCACCGGGCTTTCCGCTTCTATCCGCCATCCCTTCAACATAATAATTTCAATTAAGCTTTTCCCACATTTATATGTTCCTGTTATTTTAAGAAAGTAGTCGTAGATTAAAAACTCACCAGGATAATTGAATACTAACTACATAACACAAATGATGCAGGTAATTGAAAGTAAAATTATACAATAAGGTAAACGAACAAAAAGCAGCAAACAAAAAACCAATCCACGTCAAGCTATTGGCGTTTTGTTTTTATTTATAGAATACTTGAAGGTCGAAGTGTAAGTTGAATCAACTCTTTATTGCGGCTAATGGTTATTCTGATCCGTGTAAACGCAGATTGCAAAATTGATTTATACTGCATAATATTATTGCTAAAGTTATTATCCACGCCCACAATTATATCATACCTTTTTAAACCGGCCTTTTCAGCAGGGGAGTTGGGAATTACATCTTCCACCATTATTACACCATCAATATAGTATATAGCCAGCCCGGTATAAGCGTAATCAAAAGGTTCTTTAAAATGGCTGTTCGGAATTAAATGAATCTCTCTTTTGCGATAATTAAGGGTAAGGTTAAAGCGGCGCAACAGATCGTTTCCCAACAGGCCGCCCACAAAGGGATAAGAGGTAACATTAAAATCATCTTCGTACAGGTAGGTAGGCACATTCCTGAATCTGTATTGCCCTATCTGCAGCATTTTTACTACTGTAATGCGCATTTGCAAAGTGCCACCCATACCCTCAGCCTGGGTAGCAAAGATTTTTCGCTTGGGTAATAAAACACTGCTGTCACGGGCATATTGTTCGCTCATTAAAAAACAGAGGCCGGCCCCTGTATCAAAATAAAAATTGAAATTTTGTTTTCTCCTGTCTTTGAAAGTAAGGTTTTGTATAGGCAGTGTAGTAAAGGCAGGTCTTAAAATAGTGCCCCCCCTGGGGTAGTTCATTTCACCAGGGCTATACACTTCAATCAGTGAACTGTCGAAATTTATTTTTACGATGTACCTGCTAAAAAAACTATAGCCGATAATGCCATCAATTTTTTCTCCGTACACACTGCTTAAAATATCATAGTCATTGATATGAAAATTAAGGTTTTCAATTGTTAAGCCGGGGAAATGGAGTTTTTGATTAAACATAAAACTTACTTTATGCTCACCACCCATGCCCCTTATCGTAGTATCTGACGGAGTTGGTTTTAAATTGAGATAAACACAGGTGGTGGAATCAAGAGATATACCCCCACTGCCGGTATCAAGAATGAAATTAAGTGTATCGGGAATATTGGCAAGGCGGGCATGAACAATCATTACCCCGCCACTGTATTGCTTAAAGGGAAATCGTGTAATTAATTTTGCCTGCGGCAATGCTACCAAGATTTCCTGGCTGGCACAATCAAGCATTGCCGATACTATAATTAATATGCAAATTAATTTCTTCATACAGCAGATAATTAAATATACGACCTAATGAATGTACTTTTGTGAACAAATTTATAAACGGTTTCATGGATATAAACGATCTCTATAAAAAAGCGCTCAACTTTCAATTTTTATCAGTGGATGAAGGTATGTACCTCTTTGAAAATGCACCTCTTGCCGAGCTGATGTATGTGGCTGATGAACTAAGAAAAAAGCAGGTGCCACATGGAAAAGTAACCTGGATTATTGACAGGAATGTGAACACCACCAATGTGTGTATTGCTAATTGCAAATTTTGTAATTTTTACCGCATACCCGGCCATGCCGAAGCTTATATTACCGACATAGAAACCTACAAAAAGAAAATAGATGAAACCATCCGCTTTGGTGGTGAGCAATTGCTTTTGCAGGGTGGGCACCACCCCGGCCTGGGATTGAGTTATTATGTAAATCTTTTTAGAGAATTAAAAAGTTTATACCCGAATTTAAAATTACACACCCTGGGCCCACCTGAAGTTGCCCATATAACCAAACTGGAAAAAAGTACCCACCGTGAAGTATTAATTGCCTTAAAGGAAGCCGGCCTGGATAGCTTACCCGGTCCCGGTGCAGAAATATTAACTGACAGAGTTAGGCGGCTTATCAGTAAAGGAAAATGCGGCAGCCAGGAGTGGCTGGATATAATGCATGAGGCGCATAAGCTGAATATTACCACCAGCGCCACCATGATGTTTGGCCATGTGGAAACAATTACAGAACGCTTTGAGCACCTGGCAAAACTTAGAGAAGTACAAAGCCGCAAGCCAGTTGATGCAAAAGGTTTTATTGCATTTATTCCCTGGACTTTTCAGGATGTAGATACCCTGCTGGCTAAGATCAGAGGTGTACACAACCTGGTAACTCCCGAAGAATATATCCGCATGATTGCCATGAGCCGCATTATGTTGCCCAATGTAAAAAATATACAGGCAAGCTGGTTAACAGTGGGTAAAAAAACGGCCCAGTTGTGCCTGAATGCAGGGGCCAATGATTTCGGGAGTATTATGATTGAGGAAAATGTTGTAAGTGCTGCAGGTGCCCCTCACCGGTTTACCAGTAAAGGCATTCAGGAAGCCATTCGTGAAGCAGGTTTTCAACCACAGCTACGCAACCAGCAATACGAATTCAGGGCTATGCCAAAAGTGATGGAGGAACAGGTGATTGACTATTAATATTATATAATACTTTACAGCTACTTTTTTCGTTGTTTTATATTTGGTGATTGTTTATTGCCAGGCTGATTTGCTTTAATTACATGGTGAGAAAAGTTCCAAAATGATATGTAGTACAAGTGAGTGACACAACGATGCTGCCATGTAATACTTCTGCCCGGACAACAAAAAAAGCAAAGGTATTGAACGTTCAATTATAAGTTTAAAACAACAATACGATACCCCAACATTAGAAAATGAAGAAACTAAAGAACAGCTTTTTTTATATTATCATCATAAGCATTTCTATCCTGATGATGTATTGGATAGTGAGGGCTGGAAAAAGCCTGGAGCAAGGAAGGCATATTGTTATTCCATCTTCCGGCAAAAGCCAGTGGATGGAATTTATTAATGCACTTTCACTTAACCTGACTCATCCGCTGGCAATTTTACTGGTACAAATTGTTACCATTATATTGGCCTCACGTTTATTGGGTTGGGTATGTAAAAAAATTGGCCAACCTACCGTAATCGGCGAAATAGCTGCGGGCATATTGCTGGGCCCTTCTTTTGTTGGCATGTATTTTCCGGAGTTTTCTGCTGCGCTTTTTCCACCTGCTTCGTTGGGCAACCTGCAGTTTTTAAGCCAGATTGGTTTGATACTATTTATGTTTGTGGTGGGTATGGAACTGGATCTTAAAGTACTAAAGAACCAGGCCAGGGAAGCCGTGGTGATTAGCCATGCAAGTATTGTAATCCCTTTTGCACTGGGCATGGGACTGGCCTATTTTATTTATGACAATTTTGCTCCGCAGGGTGTTCAGTTTTCTTCTTTTGCTTTGTTCCTTGGCATTGCATTGAGCATTACTGCTTTTCCGGTGCTTGCCCGCATTGTACAGGAAAGGGGTATAAATAAAACACGGCTTGGTACGGTAGTTATTACATGTGCCGCCACTGATGATATTACCGCCTGGTGCATATTGGCTGCAGTTATTGCCATTGTAAAAGCGGGCTCATTTATAAGTTCTATTTACATTATTTTACTTGCAGTGGCGTATGTATTAGTGATGTTAAAAGTTATTAGACCATTTTTAAAACGAGTGGGCGACCTGCACACTACCCGTGAAAACCTGGGTAAACCCGTGGTAGCAATTTTTTTCATTACACTTATCCTTTCGGCTTATGTCACTGAAATAATTGGGATACATGCTTTATTTGGTGCGTTTATGGCCGGCGCCATTATGCCGGAGAATATTAAGTTCAGAAATATTTTTATTGAAAAAGTAGAAGATGTAGCATTGGTTTTATTGCTACCATTATTCTTTGTGTTTACAGGTCTTAGAACAGAAATAGGCCTGTTAAATGATATTTATCTCTGGAAAGTTTGTGGCCTGATTGTGTTGGTTGCAGTGATCGGTAAATTTGCTGGTAGTGCTTTGGCTGCAAGGTTTGTAGGGCAAAGCTGGCGTGACAGCCTTACCATTGGTGCCCTTATGAATACCAGGGGCCTGATGGAACTTATAGTACTAAACATCGGTTACGACCTGGGAATTCTTAGCCCCTCAATTTTTGCCATGATGGTAATTATGGCTTTGTTTACTACCTGCATGACGGGGCCGGCACTGGATCTTATAAATTACCTGTTCAATAAAAAAGAAAGGGTTGAGATTGTACCCGCTTTAATAAGTAAAAAATTCAATTTGCTGGTATCTTTTGCAAATCCGGAAACCGGCAAATCGCTGTTAAAACTGGCGCATTTTTTTGTAAGAAAAAATAAAGAAGATGCAATAGTTACCGCCATGCACCTTTCATCAAGCAACGAGCTGCATGCTTATAATATTGATGAATATGAAAAGGAAAGTTTTGCGCCTGTGCTTGCCGAGTCGAGGCACCTCAATCAAAAAATAACCACGCTTTTTAAACCATCCAATGATATCGATGCGGATATTACTGCTATCGCCAATAAAGGTGAATATGACCTGTTGCTTGTTGGGTTTCAGCACTCGATTTTTGAAGGAACTTTCTTAGGAAAAGTGCTTGGTTTTTCTGCACGGATCATTAATCCAAAAGGTTTTTTAAATAAAGTAACGGGTAAAGAAAAGCTTTTTGAGAATACCCCTTTTAATGAGCGTACTCAATTGATATTATCCAAAACCGAAATTCCCGTTGGCATATTTATCGACAAGAATTTATCAATTATTAAAAGGGTTTTTATTCCTTTATTTGATGAAACCGATGCTTACCTCTTTACATACGCTAAAAAGATTTTTGACAATAACGGGGCACGGATAACCCTGATGGATATGGGCGGAAACATCCGGCAGAACCCGGAAATAAGGGAATCAATTAAAGCAATAGAAAGCAGTGCACCCGGGCATATTAATCTGGTAAGCGAAGTAAAGATTGAAAGAAAATTTCTACAGCAATATGACTTGATGCTGATCAGTGTAGATGGCTGGAAAAAATTAATTGCTGCACAAAGCGAATGGCTTAGTTATACCCCTTCAAATTTAATTATGAAGCCCTGATCAATCAGCGGCTACCCGTTTTTGTTTTACACCCCATAATTTTTCCCCTGTAATTTTTTGTTTCGTAATAGATCAAGTGCCGGTTTTATCCCTGTGCTCAAAATACTTTCTGCATAAATTTTATATACATCTTTTACCTGCCGCTTAAGATTCCGGATAAATTGTTAAGTATATAATAAAATTGTAAATCCAAGTACTTTATTTCATCGTAAATCGAAAGTCATCCCACTTTAAAAATAAAAAACTCTACACAATGACTCAGAAACTTGCCATTCAAAAGATCAGCGTTTTCGCTCTTCTATTAATTTCCCTTGCATCCTGCAAAAAAGAAAGCAGCTCAACTTTAATGGAAAAAGAAGCGCTTGAATTAGCCAACTTCAACAGTTCTAAAGTAACAGACATTACTTTTTATGCTTTAGCGGGCGGAACTGTCATAGATAAATTATCCACAATAAATGGTAATGTGCAAAGCACCGCTACCATCACCGGCCTGCAACCCCAGGAAACAATTTTAGCAATTGATTTTCGCCCAGCAACCGGCCAATTATATGGCTTAAGCAGTGGGAGCAGGTTATATGTTATTAACCCGATGACGGGTGCAGCAAGAATGATTGGTGCAGCACCACTTACGCCTGCTTTATCTGGTAGCATTACTGGTTTTGATTTTAACCCTACAGTTGACCGTATAAGAGTGGTTACAAGCATGGGCCAGAATTTACGCCTTAACCCTGAAACAGGTGCTGTTGCTGCAACAGACATGAGTATAAATGGTGTAAGCGGAGCAATGATAACAGGTGTAGCTTATACAAATAATGTTGCAGGTGCTGCCACTACAACTTTATATGATATTGATGTTACCACTCAAAAATTATATAAACAAATGCCTCCGAACGATGGCACTTTGGTAGCCGTTGGAGCTTTAAATTTGAATATAGCAGGCGAGGGCGGTTTTGATATTGCACCCAACGATGCAATTGCACTTGGTCTTTACAGTGTTAATAATGTACCCACTTTATTTAAGGTAAACCTTATGACAGGCGAAGCAAAAACAATTGCTAAATACGAAAGGACCACGCCTTATACTGGCATCGCCATTCCTACAGAAGCAGTTGCCTATGCTGTAGATATGATGAACAATTTATTGATCTTCAATCCAGGCAATCCTTCCATGACAGTTTCAAAAGCAATAGCAGGTTTGGCCATGGGAGAAAGAGTTTTGGGCATTGATTTCCGTCCTTTAAACGGGCAGCTTTACGCACTAACAAGTGATAGCAGAATAATCACTTTGAATGCAGCATCAGGTGTATCAGCCGCAGTGGGTACACTTAGCACACCATTATCCGGAACCGATTTTGGTTTTGATTTTAACCCCGTTGTAGATCGCATCCGCATCATCAGCAACACTGGTCAAAACCTTCGTTATAATCCCAACGATCCAACGCTACCCGTATTGGTAGATGGTAGCCTTAACCCGGGTATGCCGATGGTAACCGGCGCTGCTTATGCTAATAATTTCGCAGGTACTACTACCACCATGTTATTTGACATTGATGTTAACACAGATAAATTATACCTGCAAAGCCCACCAAACAGCGGGGGCCTGGTAGAGATAGGAAAGCTAAATTATAATATAGATGCAGCCACCGGATTTGATATTGGCGGCACCAGCGGAACCGCCTGGGCAATATTAACTGCCGATGGAAGAGCAAGGCTTTTTACCATCAACACTACCACAGGGGCAGCAACAGTAAAAGCTAATTTCCCTGTATTGGTAAATGGATTTACTGTAGGATTAGGATTTTAAACCGGCAAATTAATAGTTTCAAAAAAAGCTCTGGCAACTTGCCGGAGCTTTTTTTATGGTCCATTTTTTTAAATATTTTTTTGTCCTGGCTGTAAAGTAATAAGCAACATCGTTGCATCGCCCTCTTGTACTAAATACCTATGGGGAGCTTTAACCACCAGATATATAAGGATATATCAGCCTGCGAAAATATGCAACTGATATTTGCGAAATAAGAAATTATTTACCCTCAGCAGGGGAAGGTAAAGAGTAGCAACCCAGTTTTTGTTGCATACTTTGTACATTTGCATTGAAATTTTTAAATACAATATTATGATTAAGACAGGCAATCCGGTCATCAGCATATACACCGAAATGACACCCAATCCAGAGACAATGAAATTTGTTGCCAACAAATTATTGTACCCGGGCAAAAGCATCGATTTCCCGGATGAGGTCAGTTCAGCACCTTCGCCCCTGGCACAGGAGTTATTTACATTTCCTTTTATCCGTTCAGTTTTTATAGCAAGCAATTTTATAACACTTACAAAAACTACCGGCACAGATGATTGGCAGGATGTGATACCAACCATAAAATTATTCTTAAAAGAATACCTTGAAGAAGGTAAACCTGTGGTAAATGAAGAAGCCGTTGCCTCCATGAAACAGGAGAGTAGCAATGAAGTAAGTGCAGATGATGATGATGTGGTAAAACGAATAAAAGAATTGCTTGAGAATTATGTAAAGCCCGCAGTTGAAATGGATGGTGGTGCTATACAATTTAAAAGCTATGAAGATGGCCGTGTAAATTTAATGTTGCAGGGCAGTTGCAGCGGATGCCCCAGCAGTATGATTACATTAAAAGCCGGTATTGAAGGTATGATGAAAAGAATGATACCCGAAGTAAAAGAAGTGGTAGCAGAAGCTGAGTAAAAGAATTTATTTTTATAGAAAAAGCATCCCGAGAAGGATGCTTTTTTATTATATTGTATTGTATGATTTAGTTTACTCATGGTATTTGTGCATTCTATTTTCTATTACTCCAGGCCCACCAAATAAGTAACAACTGAACGGGAAATAATCTTACCCACGCTACCCAGGGCCAGCATATTATTTCACTCAGGCAAATATTTTTTTGTATCATATAAATATGCACAGGAATAAAAAACACCAACAAAACAATTATTCCATAAGCTGCTGCTGTTCTGGTTTGTTTAAAAATTAACATGGCCCCAAGTATCAGCTCTGCTATACCTGCCAAAATATTAATCATTGCATGATTAGGAAAATAAGGGGGAATAATTGCAAGGTATGATTTCTTATGAATGAAATGGTTTACGCCTGCTCCCAGATATAAAGCTATCATCAAATACAAACTGATTGTTTTTTTCATTCCCGGTTTTTTTAATCTCAATTTTTTACAAGTTCGTTATTCCCTGTGAACATATTTAATAGTTTGTGAATTGAAACATCATCAGTTTCTAACAAAACATTTACGATGATTATTGAAGTTACAAGCCAGCACCTAAAATAAAAACCCCATCCTTAACTTTGCTTTTCAATATACAAGTACCTTTCCCAGAAATTATTTTTGGGAATAAAATACAATGAAGCGTAGCCCGGTTTTTTATTTATTTTTTTCAATGGCAACCCTTATCACCGGTTGCCAGGTTAGTAAAGATCCTATGCGTATGCAAATGAGAAATTTGCAAAAAGGTGTTATCAAAGAAGATACCAGCTATGCCTATAGTTTGCCTTATGAAATCAATACTTCGCTTTTGCTTGTGCAGGGCTATTTCAGCAAATATTCACACCGCAACAGGGCAGCACTTGATTTTAAAATGAAGAGGGGCACCGCAATTTGTGCAGCGAGAAATGGAGTAGTAAGCAGAATAAAAGAAGATGGAAAAAAAGGTGGCCCTAATAAAAAATACAGGAGTGAGGGAAATTTTATAGTTATTAAGCACGGAGACAGCTCATTTGCAGGATACTGGCATCTTCAACAAAATGGTGTTTTGGTAAATGTGGGTGATACGGTGAAACAGGGGCAGATGATTGGCTTGAGTGGAAAGACGGGTTATGCTTTATTTCCACATTTGCATTTTTCCGTTTGGGAAAATAATGCAAGCGGGCAACGGCAACAAACTGCCACACGTTTTATAACATCAAAAGGAATTATTTATCTTCGGCCTTTTAGAAAATACCGCAACATTCATCCTTAAAATATTATCTTGACTGTAACCGAAATTATCCAGCAGTTTTTTATAGATATAAAAAAAACCGGGGTGCTGGAATACATTGCCGTATTCACCGGAATAGCTAGTGTGTGGTTTTCAAGAAAGGAAAATATCTGGGTATATCCCACAGGGCTTATCAGTACCATCATTTATATTTACCTGAGTTTTAAAATTGGATTATATGGTGAAGGAAGTGTAAATTTTTATTACACAGTAATGAGTATTTACGGCTGGGTATTGTGGACAAGAAAAGATGCAGGGCAAACACTTTTACTAAAAATAACTGCTTCCTCAAAAAAAGAATGGGTACAGCATATTGCCTTTTGTATCTTTTTTTATGTTGTTATTTTTGGCATTTTATACTGGCTTAAAAAAAATAATTATTCTAAAGATTTAATACCCTGGGCAGATGCCTTTGCAAGTGCCACCGCTTTTACGGGCATGTGGCTAATGGCTAAAAAGAAAGTAGAAAGCTGGTATTGGTGGATCGCTACCAATATTGCTTCTGTGCCGTTGTACTTTGTAAAGCATTATGTATTTACCAGTATATATTATGTTGTATTGCTGGTGATGGCAGTATTTGGTTTAATTGAATGGATGAAAAGAAAAAAGCACCAACACCAGGTTTTATAAACAATATTTTTTTACATATTTATTTCAATATTGACATTGCATTTACTGAATAACAATTTTATAACATGGACCAACCTAATTCATATTGCAATGCACTTAACAGCATGAAGCCTGCAGATTATGCGGTGCATAAAATATATCATGATTTGCATTATGGTTTTCCGATTGATAACGACAACGAATTATTTTGCAGGCTTATTCTTGAAATTAACCAGGCAGGATTAAGCTGGACAACTATTTTAAATAAACAGGATAATTTTAGAAAAGCCTACCATGGATTTGAAATAAAAAAAGTTGCTGCTTATAAGGAAAAAGATATTGAACGATTATTAAATGATGCAGGTATTATCCGTAACCGGCTAAAAGTAAATGCAGCAATTGAAAATGCAAAAACAATTATTGCATTACAAAAGCAATTTAGCTCTTTTAAAAACTGGCTCGACAATCAACATCCAAAAAATAAAACCGATTGGACAACCTTGTTTAAAAAAACCTTTAGGTTTACCGGAGGTGAAATTGTGAATGAGTTTTTAGTAAGTACGGGCTACCTGCCTGGTGCACATCATAAAGGTTGTGCCATTTATGCAACAGTGGTAAAGGCCGGGCCTGCGTGGAATAACAACAAATGATGCAACTTAAAAAAATAGTAGTGATAGGGCCAGAAAGCACCGGCAAATCTTCGCTTTGTGCACAATTGGCTGCGCATTATAAAACTGCCTGGGTAAAAGAATATGCGAGGGAATATTTATTAGCAAACGGCACAAACTATTCATTTGAAAATTTACTGGATGTTGCCAGGGGGCAGGTCAATCTAGAAGAGAGAGAAATATTACAATTTGAGATTATAGCAAATCAAATTACATTCAACGATTATAAAAATAAGGCTGCTGCAGAAATTAAAACGGTACCGCTTTTTATTGATACAGATATGCAGGTATTAAGGGTATGGTGCGAATTTGTTTTTGGCAAATGCCATCACTGGATACTTAACCAGATTGTAGAACGGAGCTATGATTTGTATTTGCTGTGTAACATCGATCTTGCCTGGGTGAAAGATGAATTAAGAGAATATCCTGACCTTACAACAAGAGAAAAATTATATCATCATTATAAAGACACGATGGTAAACCAGGATACACCCTGGATTGATATTAGTGGCAGCTATGATGAACGTTTAGCTAAAGCCATTGCTGCAGTGGATGCACTTGTTCGTTAGAATATTTTATACCAGTTTCAAATGGAATTTGTGACTTTGAGAAAGCCTGGCGAAATGGTATTGTTATTTAAAAACTCAGGATTTGCTATGTATCATGTAGGTAAAAGCTCCACATTGGTATGCGGTACAAGGGAGTGACACAACGATGATGCTACAAGGTACCGAAGCCAGAAAAATAATTATACTGAATGATTTAAAACCATCCACGTTTTCTAAAAATCCATATCATACATACCGGCACAATAAACATGAGGCCGGCGGCAATATAAAATCCATACTGGTGATGTATGTATGGAAGCTTGTCGAAATTCATCCCAAAGATTCCGCCAATTACTGTAGCGGGTGCAAGCAGGCAGGTTACTACTGCCATCACTTTCATTACTTCATTCGTTTTTAAATTTACATTACTGAGGTAAAGGTCCTGTAAGTTCATCATCATATCCCGGTAGTTTTCTGCCAATTCGTTTGCCTGAATAATATGGTCGTACACATCTTTAAAATATTTTTCTGTTCGTTCTTCTATTAACTCGCTCTCACTTCGTAAAATACCATTTACTAATTCCCTTACCGGTGATACACTTCTTTTTAAAACGATCATTTCTTTACGCAGCATATTTATTTTAGCCAGGCTTCGTTTATTGGCGCTGCGGACAATATCTTCTTCCAGCCCTTCTATTCTTTCGCCCAGTTTTTCCATTACTACATAAAAATTATCCACGATCATATCTATCAGGGAATAAAATAAAAAGTCGGGGCCATACTGGCGAATTTTACTTCCGTTAATTTTTAATTTTTCCCTTAATGGATTAAATACATCCCGTGCGGCATCTTCTTGAAAACTGATAACAAAATTTTTTCCGAGTACGATACTGATCTGCTCGGTTTCTACCGTTGAATATTTATCATTGAAATAGAGCATACTTAGCGAACAAAAGAGGATACCATTGATATCATCCATTTTAGGCCGCTGGCCAACGCTTAATATATCCTCAATAATTAAATAATGAATACCAAAATGGTTACAGATTTCTTCTACTTCTTTTTTTCGCAGGCCATCTATATTTATCCAGGTTACTTTGGGCGAATCGAGATATGGCATGCAGGAAGGCGTATCTGACATTTCCCTGGTCTCAATGGTTTGCGCATCATAATCATACAGAGAAATATGTATCTCCTTCGGTTCGGCACGGGATGCTACAGCCGTAGGGTTTACATGCAGTATCTTTTTGGTACGAAGCAGATCCAGCGGATTCAGTAAATAATTTAAATAATCTCTTGTACGCATAAATAATAGAAATAAAAAAGAAAATTAATCATTAATAACGAAATTGATATTGGAGTTACATTTTTAAAATAAAAAAAACCGGGGTGAAGACCCCGGTTGAATGAATTTAATATTTTACTTTTTTGCAGCAGGCGCAGGTGGCAGGTCAGAGTTCCAGATATCACGGTACATTTTTAATTTGCCGTTTTCTTCTTTCCATATCACGATATATTTACCCTTATCCAACGATACATTTTTATCAGCAAATAATTCGTACTTGCCAATTTCTACAATTGCGTCTTTTGATCCCGTTACTTCTTCACTGGTTAAACTAAGTGCCCTAATCCCCCATTTATATCCTTCAATAAAAAAACCATTTATGCTTTGGGGGCCACACATTTTCGGCATATTATTAGGACTTATACAGGCATCGCTGGTATAACTTCCCACAAAAGTAGCCGAATCGCCGGTTGCGAAACTTTGGCCATAGATTTTATTGCTTGCAGCAATTATGCCCTTAACCGAATCGAGATTGAGCGTTGCTACAACGGCAGATGTTTCATGGGTTTCCTGCTTTACCGTAGCTTCTGTACAGGAGCTAATAATGGCAGCAGTGCTAATAAAGAATACTGCTACAAAACCTAAAAAAGATTGTTTCATATTTTAATAGTTTTAGCCAGTAATATATAAACATTCGCCGACTATTAAAAGTAGACTGATAGGTATTTTGGTAGTATTTTTTTACAACAAATTTTTTCAGTGTAAATAGAAGTGATTTTATGATAAAAATGTTTGGTCAATTTATTTATTACCCGTGCGTTGAGTTCCGTATCCCCTTCTTCCGCCCCTGTCAGACGAATGAAAATTGTTGCCCTGTTTTTTAAAGGGGGGCTTTTTAGGGCCGGTAATTTGTGGCGCAAACGAGGCCGCACTTAATGGATAAGGATGGCTATCAACAATAGATATATTTTTGCCAATCAGTTTCTGAATGTCTTTTAATTCATCTCTTTCTTCATGATCACAAAACGAAAATGCTATCCCTGTATTACCTGCCCTTCCTGTTCGCCCAATCCGGTGTACATAGGTTTCAGGCACATTTGGTAGTTCAAAATTTATAACATGAGTTAGTTCATCAATATCGATACCACGGGCTGCAATATCTGTAGCAACCAATACCCTCAGGTTACCATTTTTAAAACTGCTTAGCGCATGCTGTCTCGCATTTTGTGATTTATTACCGTGTATTGCTGCCGCTGTTATATTTTCCCTGTGTAAAATTTTAACTACTTTATCCGCTCCGTGTTTTGTTCGGGTAAAAACCAGGGCGGTAATTATTTTCTCATTTTTCAAAAGGTACAGGAGCAAACCTGGTTTATTATTTTTATCTACAAAAAATAAACTCTGGTCAATGGCATCTACAGTAGATGAAACCGGGGTTACTTCTACTTTGGCCGGGTTGGTTAACAATACATTTGCCAGCGCTTGAATTTCTGCGGGCATTGTTGCGGAGAAAAACAGTGTTTGTCTTTTTGCAGGTAATTTAATGATCACTCTTTTTACATCATGTATAAACCCCATATCCAGCATACGGTCCGCTTCATCAAGCACAAATATTTTTAAATGTTGTAAGCCAATAAAACCCTGGCTCATCAAATCAAGCAGCCGACCGGGAGTTGCCACCAATATATCCACCCCGTTTCTTAACTGGTTGGTTTGGTGCATTTGAGAAACCCCACCAAAAATAACGGCATGTGTAAGGCCGGTGTATTTTCCGTAGGCTGCAAAACTTTCATCAATTTGTATTGCCAGTTCACGGGTGGGGGTAAGTATCAGTGCTTTTATTTGTTTCCGTCCTTTTTCCAATTCCTTTTCCTGGTGCAGTATCTGTAATATAGGTATAGCAAAGGCGGCAGTTTTGCCGGTGCCTGTTTGGGCACATCCCAGCAAATCTCTTCTCTCAAGTACCAAAGGGATTGATTCTTGTTGAATAGGGGTAGGGGTGGTATATCCTTCATCGGCCAACGCCTTCAGGATGGGTTCAATTAATTCTAATTTCTTAAATGCCATGTAATGGTTTAATTTTTATAAGGCTGGAAAAGACGTTGCATTTTCTGAATCAGCGAAGGAATTTTTTACCACCTGGCTTACAACCTGCCATATATTTTTAGTGGAGTAGGGCGCAAAGGTAAGGGTTTTCTCCAAGCGTGTAAAACGGACTAAAATAGGGTTGGCATTTGTTGATACTAATGAAAAGCATTTGTCCATGCTGTGAAGCAATCTGCATCATCGTTGCATCGCCCTCTTGTACTAAATACCAATGGGGATCATTAATTGTGTTTTGATAAAAACAACTGTTACCGCTTTTGGAATATACCGATTTTTTGGGAGGGAAGGGGCATCGCTAATTTATCCGTTGTACAGTATAATTCAAATACATTACCGGAAATGCCTAATTTGCCTTAAACAATATTTTAGCTGTGAAAATGTTTGCAACCATGCGGCGCCCTACATCCCTTTCAGGGGCTGAACTTGATACGTACCTTGCCAATGGCTGGTTCAGGATGCGCCAAAATATTTTCACTACCAGTTTCCTTCAATTCACTAACCGGTTTTTTAGTGTTCTATGGTTAAGGGTAGCCTTAAAAAATTATACACAAAGTAAAAAACATACAACCCTTAAAAGGCTTAATGCTGCATTTAAAACAGAAATAAAAAAAGCAAGTATTACAGAAGCTCATGAAAATCTTTACCAGGCATACCGGCAATCAATTTCTTTTGAAATAACTGTATCATTAAATGAACTGTTACTTGGTTACGAAACCAACAGCCGTTTTAATACGCATGAAATAAACATCTATGATGAAGATACCCTTATCGCCTCAGGTTATTTTGATTTGGGGGAAACCAGTGCCGCAGGCATATCATGTATTTACAATCCTGCTTATAAAAAATACAGCCTGGGAAAATACCTGATCTATTTAAAAATAGATTTTTGCAAACAACAACAATTACAATATTTCTACCCTGGTTACCTCGTTCCGGGATACAATGCTTTTGATTATAAAGCAGGTATTGGCAGTAATACACTTGAGTTTATGCACCCCGCCTCCCGCCTGTGGTTACCTTATCAAAGTTTTACTCCAATCCCAGATCCACTTAAAATTATGGAGGACAAACTGGAAGCATTGAAAATTAATTTCGACAAAAACAATATACTTAGCAGGGTCTTATACTATAAATATTTTGATGCCAATCTTGACCCTGATTTTTATGAAAACCAGCTATTTGATTTCCCGGTTTTTTTATATTGCTATTCCACAAAAGGAAGTTTTGATTATCACATAATTGTTTACGATATAAGAGATGAAAAATATCATTTATTACAATGCAGTTCTGTCATATACCTTGATCATTTAACAAACACCGATAATATTTTCAGTTCAGGATTATTAAAATTAGAAAGAATCCTTGCATCCACTTCATCCTTTTGTGAGTTGGTAAATTTGCTTCCTGAATATCTTTAATTATAATTGGTTTTTAAAAATTATTGCCAACTTACAAACTGTATTTCTTATTGACAAGTATTGTTTTTACGCATAAATATTCTATACCAAATAGTTGATTTACAGAAAAATTTATTTGCCATTTTTTGTCTATCTGCAAAATTTGTGTTAGTTTCACATTCCTTACTACCCTTACCACCATACTCCGTTGCAAAACCTGCATTTTTAATTTTTTCCGACATCTCGTATTTTTATTATCCGACAAATCCTTTGAATTTCATATTCACTTTGTAGAGTATTATCTGTTATTATTCTTTACAGCAATAACGCTCTCTCTGGTACTTCCAATTTATCTTCTTTTAAAACTGTAGTGCTTTATCACATTACCAATACAAACGATCTTATTACTGCGTATATAAGATTAATACGATAATATTTTTTACTAATAATAAAGGAACAATTAATCATACTCTTAACCACCACAAAAAAAAATCATGGAAAATTTATACACTTCATACACCAAAGTCGTTGAAAATAAGACTTACTATTTTGTAAAGAAATTTATGGTGTTTCCGGAAATTCCAAATCTTGAACCGGTACTTGAAAGTTATGGTATGCATACGGATTTTAAAAAAGCCTGTAGCATTGCTGCCGTTAATGACCCAAAAATAATGGAACAACTTTTAATGGAAGCCGATGGTACTGTTCACATGGCAAAAGTTATAGGATTTAATACCACTGGAATATCAGGGAAAATACTGGCTATATAATTTTTAAATCTTAATTCTTTTATTATAAGGATATTGACAAGTTAGATTTAAAAATAAAAAAAGGGCCAGGATAAAAATCCAGCCCTGTTTTAAAATCCAATATCCTATGAAAAACCGATACAAAAATAAAGCTATAATCTGACCGGCCTATACCCTAAAGTGGGTATTTTTTATTATAAGTAAGGGTGATGTAAGCTTTCTACCCTTCTGGTTACAATCATTGCCTTTGCTGAATTATACCTTTTAGCAAATCTTCCAATCCATTAATCTTAATCTCGTAGATGGTTGCTAATAGTATTCCTAATTTCCCTTTAGGAAACCCCTTTCGTTGAAACCATTCTAAATAGGCAACGGGTAAATCACAGAGTACACTTCCTTTATATTTACCAAACGGCATTTTCATTGTTACGAGTTGTACAAGCAGATTACTATCTGGCATGGGCGCTAAATTCTCCATATAAAAGCTACTCTTTTCGTTTTTTATTACACACATTTATTTTCTGAAAATTATAATCGCAAGATACTCGTGACTCTTCAAAATAGATTTTATTCTCCTCCTATTTTTAAAGTCTTTTTTTAAAGCCTGTACAGGCTAAAGGGTTATTAACATTATTGAACAAATAATCCACTTATTGAATAATATACCGTTTATATCTTTTTTATTAATCAATGCTTTAATACATTTACTATATACAATTAAACAACAATAATTGGTTATAAAATTTTATTAAACAATAATTGTTTTTAGCACAGAATTACAAGCATGACTACAACCCAAAATTCTACAATCATCCATAGGTATGAGGTGGCTGAAATATGGTATAATCCCATATCAAATCATCATTCGCTGCATGCTGCAGTTGTCTTAAAAGAAGGAGATATAATTACAAAATTTCATGCAGGTATTACCCAGGATTTTGCTACTTATTTAACGGTACAAATTGGTGCCAACCGCCACATTACGCTTCAGCCGCATTATTTACAATTTGTAAATCACAGTTGTGACCCAAATGTTTTCTTTGATACCACCAATATGCAATTGATATGTATAAAAGCTATGGGACCGGGTGAAGAAATGTGTTTCTTTTATCCATCTACTGAATGGGATATGGCCCAGTCATTTTTATGCAATTGCGGTAATAAAGATTGCCTGCAATTAATAAACGGAGCTGCACATCTTAAAATAGCAACTTTACAGAAGTACCGTTTATCAGATTATATTTTACAGCAACTTAAACAAATAATGTAACTGCCTTTTTTATTACTGCAACACAGACAAATATGTCGAAACAAACTCCTTTAATACCGATAGTTACTGCTGAAAAATTAAAGGTATGGGTTTTGGCACCTTACCTTGTAACGCACGATGAAAATATTGACTATTACTATGATTTTAGTCAAAGCATTGCTGAGTATTCGAAAACATTTGATGAGATGAAAATTGAATGGAAATGGCAACCAGTAACAATGGCAAATTATGTTGAAGTAATAAATTCAATTCAGGAAGAGAAAAAAGCAAATCATCATTTTCCCATAGTTTTTAATTTATGTGATGGTGATGAAGTAAACGGAACACCCGGTATTTCTGTTGTAAAATTATTACACCAAAGCGGGCTTGTTTATACTGGGGCCGACGAATATTTTTATGATATCACGACGTCAAAAATTTCCATGAAGGAAGTATTTGATGAGGCTTGCGTTTCTACTCCTCCCTGGGAAGCTATTACAGATGTGAACCAGGTTCTGTCAGGTATTTTTGACCGCCTTGGGTGCCCTATAATTATCAAACCTGCGGTATCCGGAGGTAGCATGGGGCTTGGTATAAAAAATGTAGTAGCAACTGAAAATGAATTAAAAATTCAGGTAAAGAAAATGTTTGAAGGATATCGTGGATGGAACCTGGCAACAGATGGATTAATAGCAGAATCATTTATTTGTGGCAACGAGTACACTACCCTCATTGTAGGTGCTTATGATAAACCTCAGTTTGCATTTGTTTACAATCCTGTTGAAAGGGTTTTTCATTCTTCCTTACCGGATGAAGAAAAGATACTAAGCTTCGACAGGCTTTGGGAAATTTATGAAGAAGAAGCACCCATGCCAAATGAAGAAAATTTTTATGAATATGAACCGCCTGAACCTAAATTGATTGAGGAATTAAAAAAAATAAGCTGGGATGCTTATGTTGCCACCAAAGGAAAGGGTTACACAAGGGTAGATTTGCGCCGGGATAAAATAACTGGTAAATTTTTTGTACTGGAAGTAAATGCCCAATGTGGGCTAAGTGAAGATGAAGACTATACTTCAATAGGTGCAATATTGCGGTTAAGTGGAAAAACTTTTACAGAACTGGTAAAGGAAATTATCAATACCGCATTTATGGCAATAGCCATAAAGTCGCAAAAACGTAAAGATTCAAAATTGTATAAAATTGATTATCCGCTTACGTTGGGCAAACTTGGGGGAACTGCCTTATGATTGGGTGCAATATTAAATGTGTGAACAATTGAACGAAAATATTATTTCAAATATAGCTGTGCCTTCAACTAATAAAAATGGAACAGGGTTAACAAATGCCCGTATTTGTGTATTACAACCAGACTATTCTGCTTCCGGAATTGATTATAAAAATTACGATCCCCGCCGCGACTTAACACCCCTTTTACCCGGAGTACAGGTTGATCATGTTTATCTTAATAAGCTTACCACCTATAAACAGTTGAAAGTGCTTAAGAAAAAAAAATATGCAGTTTTTGTAAACTTATGCGAAGGTTATCTTGAATGGGATATCCCTTCGATTGATGTAATCTATTCAATGGAATTACTCAACCTTCCCTTTACCGGCCCTTCATCTGTTTTGTATGATCCTTCAAAAGAATTAATGAAATATGTTGCTTATACGGAGGGTTTAAATGTTCCTCCCTATGCTTTGATTGAAGATGAAGATAATATTGATATTGAAACAGCGCATTTAAATTTTCCCCAGTTTGTAAAGCCTGCAAAAGCGGGTGACAGTTTAGGGATTGATGACAAAAGCCTGGTGTATAACCGGGAAGAATTAAAAATTAAAGTGAGTGAAATTATTGAAGAATACGGGCCATTGCTCGTAGAAGAATATATTAACGGGCGTGAGTTTACAGTAATGGTGGCAGGCAACGCTGATGGCAAAAGTACTACCACATTTAAACCGGTAGAATATATTTTTCCGGAAGGGAATCAATTTAAAACGTATGCTTTAAAAACATCCGAACTACACCCAAATGCAAATATTGCTGTTGATGATATTAATATTGAAAGGGAATTACGGAAAGCGGCTGACAGTATCTTCAGAAGTTTTAATGGTGAGGGTTATGCCCGTTTAGATTTTAGGATGAATGAAAAAGGAGTACTCTACTTTCTTGAAATTAATTTTACCTGCTCCGTTTTTTATAAAGATGGATATGAAGGGAGTGCAGATTATATCCTTAAACATGATGGGTTTGGGCAGGCTAACTTCCTGCGGCATATTATTGGCGAAGGCATTTCAAGATATAGCCGCAAGAAAAAAAAGTACATAATGAAAGGAAACTCAATAGCCGGATATGGAATTTATGCTGCTGAGGATATAATGGCGAATGATTTAATTTTTAAAGGCGAAGAAGTACCCCAACGCATGGTTACCCGGCGATATGTAGAAGAAAACTGGACTGATGCTGAGAAAGAAATTTTCAGGAAATATGCTTACCCACTTAGTAAGGAAGTATTTTTACTTTGGGATTATGACCCCACCGGCTGGGCACCACAAAATCATAGCTGTAATCCCAATACAACTTACAAAGGTTTAAATGTAATATCGATTTGCAATATTAAAAAGGGTGAAGAACTAACACTTGATTATGCTTCTTTTCTGGATGAAAATATGCAACCATTTTATTGTAAATGTGGTAGTATAAATTGTAGTGGCCTTATAAGCGGAATTACTAATAATTCCGTAACAGAACGTGAAATGTTTGTAGGTGCTAAAATTGAATAGCCCTTATCTGGTACCAATAACTGGTATAGATTTTTATCAAAACAATTACTGGATTATTGCACTTCTGTTTTTTATAAATTGTCGGTAAAGCTCCACAATGGTATATCGTACAAGGGAGTGACACAACGATGATGACCATTGATAAAATGCCCGTCAAAAAAAATGTATTTTCAAAACTTTTAAAATTTTGTTGACGTGCTTGTTACCTTTTACACATACACTCAAAGGTGAGTAAGAAAAAGGATGGCTACTTAATTAAGGTAACTGTGCCATATTTCATTCGCTTAGCAGTACCGCGGAAAATATACGTTGCGTACCATGCATAGCTTGCTGCAACAGGGTTGGTAGTTTTATAATTTCCATTCCATTTTACTGACGGGTTGGTGGTGTAAAAAACAAGTTCGCCATACCTGTTATACACAAGCAGTTTGTAATTACTTATTAGCCCAATGTTACCAATTACACCAAACATATCGTTTCTTAAATCGCCATTGGGTGTAAAAGAAGTAGGGAAATAAACATCACTGCAATCAGGCTGAACCTGCACCAAAACACTGTCTTTTGCAGTACACCCGCCGGCGTTAGTAACTGTTACAAAATATTGCCCGCTCTGCGTTACATTGAAGGTGGGTGCCATGCTATTGTTTTGCCATAAATAAGTTGAAAACGTGCCGGGATTTAAAACAAGGGTTTGGTTGGCACAGATAATTGTATCCCGCCCTAAATTCGGCAAGGCCGGAGTGCCTGTGTTTATTACATTGAGGTTATTTAAAATGATGCTGCAGCCGGCACTATCAGTTACCGTTACCCCATAATTTCCTGAATAAATATTTCCTGAATTTGCACCGGTACTTATTAATGGCGACCAGGTAAATTGATAAGGAGATACACCTCCTGTGGGAGACAAAATAATATTTCCGTTTGGTAAACCACAGCTTGTATTAATAATAGTAGTATCGGTTGATAAGGACGATAATGGCTCAGTTATAGCCACTGAATCTGTAGCGGTGCATCCATTAATATCTGTCATGGTAACTATATAAATGCCCGCTTTTAATCCTGTGGCTGTAGCTGTTAATTGCACCGGGCTTGTATTCCAGCTATAAGAAACCGGCCCGTTGGCTGCCTGCATGGTAGCAGTTGCAGTTCCATTATTGCCACCTTTGCACGTAACATTTGTATGGTTTGAAATATCAACCACAGGCGTAACTGCAGCACTAATATTTGTATTAATAATATCCGGGCACATGCGGCTATCCGTAACAGTGGTAATATATAAACCCGGTAGTAAACCAACTGCAATAGGCCCCGTACTCACCGCAGGCGACCAGGAATAATTATAGGGAGGGGTACCTCCTGTTTCTGCAATTGATATTGACCCATTGGGATTATTGCACCCGGGTTGTACCACTGCTAAAGAGTGTGTTAATGCCATGGGTTGCGATAGTTGAATAGATGCTGTTGCCCGACATGCATTGGGTGCAGTAACATTTACAGTGTATAATCCATCCGGCAAATTTATAGCAGTGGCTGTGGCCTGCGTCGGGGTAGTGTTCCAACTATAATTAAATGGGCCTGGGGCACCCGTTACCGTTACACCTACAGCACCATTTGAATCACCAAAACATTTAATAGCAGCAGTAACAGATGCATTAACGCTGAGTATGGTTATATTCTGTGTTGTAGTATCGGCTTCGTTATCCGGGCCATTTACAGTGAACGTAACTGTATAAGTGCCGGGTGCAGAAAATGTATGTGATGGATTTTGTAACACAGATGTATTGTTATTACCGGATGCTGCATCACCAAAATCTCATATAAATTTTTGAGGGCAAAGCAACGAGGTATTTAAAAAATTTACCGTGTTGCCCGGCAGGCAACTATAAGTAAAACGGGCATCATTTGCCGGAGCTTCACCAATGGTTATTTTATCAATTG